>JAISRQ010000008.1 GCA_031273545.1 Holosporales bacterium | reverse complement strand
ATCACAAATTGGTACATGCAAATGTTTGGTTATCCGGTAGCTGACGTTACATTGCAAATTGGCTTTGCTACGCTTGCTGCTGACGCTCTACCTGGTCCACAAACTTCAGTTCAAATTATTGCTTTGGATGATCCTGATATACGTGATGCCTTTTGGTCTACCTTTCGTGAAGTCGCTTCGGACCCAAGTGGGCGCGAGCTTTTGTACAGGTTGTTGATTGAGATAAGAAGGGTCGATACAGCTAGCAATAATGTACATTGTTATCAAGCAGGGACCGAACGAGTTGGTGGCTTGTCTATAACAGTGAATTACGGAGAACAAACAAAATTTGCAGGTAAAGGTCAAATTTCGTTCAACGGGAACGAGCAAGATCTAAAAGAAAAACTATTAGAAGCTTTGGAGCAATACTATAGATTTTTGACAACTTTAGTTACCTTTCCAAATGATGACAATAATCCTGCGTTACGAACGCCTGGATGGCAGTGTGAGAGGCGTACTGAAGTTAATGGTGCAAATTCAGACGACGATCAATTTACACATATACGGGTTCCAGGCATGGGGCTGGATGCCGCCGCGGACATATACTTCCCAGTAGACGGCAGCCAGCCAACAACACAACAAGCCGCGACTTGGTCTTGTGCAGATGAGAATGCTGGTCCTGATTCGCCTATCACAAAATGGTACATGCAAATGTTTGGTGATCCTACTGCGTCTGGCGCTCCATTGCAAATGGGCTTTGATCAGGCAGGAAACGATGCGGCAATTATTACACTAAAAAATGTTGGGGGAGCCGCTGATAATGTGGACGTTACTCCGACGACCTTGCAAAATCCAGCCGGAAGTTATTTTTCAAGAGCTGAGGCTTTTTGGCATACCTTTCGTGAAGTCGCTACGGATCCACGTGGGCGCGAGCTTTTGTACAGGTTGTTGATTGAGATAAGGAGGATCAATACAGCTAACGGGAATATACATTGTTATAGATCAGGAACTGAACGAGTTTGTGGTCTGTTTATAACAATAAATCACGGAGAACAAACAAAATTTTCAGGGAAAGGTCAAATTTCGTTCAACGGGAACGAGCTAAATAGCAAACAAAAGTTATTAGATGCTCTAAAGCGATATTATAGATTTTTGATAACTTTAGTTGCCTTTCCAAATGATCACGATGACCCTACGCTACAGACGCCTGGATGGCAGTGTGAGGATTGTACTAACGTTCTTCATGCAAACTTAAACGATGATAAATTTACACATATACAAGTTCCAGGCATGGGGGCTGTTAGTGTGTACTTCCCAATCGATGGACGCCAGCCAACAACGTAACAAGCTGCGGAGTGGTCTTGTGCAAATGTGGATTCTGGCGTTTCTTATTCGCCAATTACGAAATGGTACATGCAAATGTTCGGCGTTGATCAAGAGGGAGCGACACCTCTTAAGATGGGGTTTGGTAAGAATGATGAGCCATGTCCCATCTCCCAATTTGACCTATACTATCGTGTGTCTATATTAAAGTTTAAAGAAATGTTTATAAAATTAGCAAGCAATCCTGCAGGAAGGATTCTTCTTTACAGGTTACTAATCGAAATCAGAAGAACAAAAGGTGAATCAGGTGCCCCAGAAATGAGTGAATTCTGCATAAATCCTGATGACAGAAACAAGTGCAGAACAATTAGATTTATTGACAAGAGTAATTTTTTGCAAGGATATGCCTCGTACATCACACTGCTAAACCAAATTCCTAGCCTTAATGCGTACAATCAAGTCTTTTCATTCAATGGCTATGACAATGTCATTCAAGTGAGTCTGAATCAGATGACATCCACAAGCGATCTGTGTAATCTGGGAATGGGCAATAATGGGGAATATTATGCAGTTTCTCGTTTACTAAACGGGAAAACCGACAATAGCGTTCATTTGTTTCACGAAATGCTTCATTGGTTTCATTTTTTACGGTACACAGACCGTTATGTTAAAAACAGAGAAGGAGAAAAGGAAAATACCCCCAGACAATACGGCAGCCTTGTCAGATCCTTTTACTCCGGTCGAGTAGAATATTGGACTGGTAAAGGATTCGTTATCCAACCCTACAAAAAGGATGTAAGCGACGAAGTGGACGTAGAAGAAATGCGCACAGTATTTGGTTCATCCACAATAGTACATCCTTTTTTTAATGGTGATGATTTATCAGAAAACTTATACAGGTGCTTTTTAAGTGAATCAGGACAAACTCATGCGTATATGAGGTGCAGTTACGATTTTTTGCCAAAAGAGTTCATAATTAAATTAGGGGCGTCCTTCGTTTTTAGCCTACTAGGTGGTATTGGTGCAGGAATACTTAGCTCCCTTCCTCTTAAATTGAGTCACTATGGAGAAGAATCAGTGGCAATACGTACTGTAGCAGGATACTCGTACATCGTGGTCGGGAAGGAAACATTTAAGCGAATAATAAATCAAATAAGTCCAGATATTTTTTATAGTGTTAATGATTTTAGGAACGCAATAGATAAGAACCACCAACAGGTGATTGAAACGATGAAGCGTATAAAAGGGAATAATGCAGGGCCGCTACATTGGAATCTTAATAGAGGGGAGGCTATCGAACAATAAAAGGGATAGGTACTCAATCGAGGTAGCTGCGCGTGTCGAAATGTAGGACGGCTACTTTCTTTAATAAACAGTTGAACGAACGCACAACGTTGTTTCGTCGTTTCTATTGTTAAATTGTGAATAGGTCTTCCCAAAAAAAAGCAGATATAGCCGGATCGATTAAAAATACAGCATGCACAAAGTCACCAATGTCCCTGACAGGAACACTAAGAACATCGTACTAGCGCCGGATTCTCATGTGGTTTAGCTATAGTCACTAAGGTCTTGGTTTGGATGATTATTTTTCATAAGGTGTTCTGGATAAACTAGAATAAAGGATTGACAGATCAAAATATTTTGGTATTCTGATTATGTTGAGGGTTGTTTTATCGGTATTCAATATGAAAAAGGTCATCTTAGCGCTGTTTGTGCTGGGCTTTGGAAACTTTGCGTCGGATGTTTCGTGTTCCGGGTCGTTGATCTCAGATTCCAGCTGGTTGTTTTTAGATAAAATATGCTTTGGTCTCTTTTCTAGGGTTGGGAGCATGTTTTGCCCTGAACCTCCGTTCGTGCCAAACGAAAGAGTACGCGAGGCTCGAGTGAGATTTGACGAGTGTGTTAGCGTGGCTGATGTGGATAACACGGGGGAGTCGCTGCTTGCAGTAGTCGAGGCGGCCCGCGCTTATCAGAATGAGATGTCCCAGCAATTATTGACGCGAAGGCCTTTGGTTGCTGCTGATATTCTTCGTGGTGACGCAAACCTTCGCCACGTAATTTTTTGTAAGAATAGAGCAATGAGCTTGTTTGCTGTCATTAGTAAACAAGCAACTGGGCACGAACTAGGGTACTGGAGAGGCGTGGTTAATAACCTAGGAGAGAAACAGTTTGGTAGAGTAGACCTAGTCACATTGGTTGAGTGTTTGGGCTTACCCGGGAGCGTTGCAGATAACTACTGGCGTTGTCGTGACAAGAAATGTATTCAGTCAGCGAATAATTCAGAAAATCAGATGGAATCGAATCTGTTAGACCGTGATTTATGATTATTGCGTCGCAATAATACTTATAAGAAAAACAAATGTGTAAGGGGGGGATGCGTTTGTTTTTTGTTATGTATACGCTCTCTTCTTAAACGACTTCGGACTTTTTAGCCCAGCAAACGCTTGTTTCCATTCAAAATCATTGGGCGTATTTTGTCTGTATCAGAGGAAGTGTTTCAACAGGGCAAAATTTATAGTAGCGTTAATTTAGCGATTGATTAGGGAGATTTTACAAAAATGCTAAATGGAAACGTTACAAAAAAGCTAAAAACAAAATGTTTGGCGCTATTTATTGCTCCAACG
>JAISRQ010000152.1 GCA_031273545.1 Holosporales bacterium | reverse complement strand
TTCTTGGACCCAGGAGGATCGCTGGACTTACTTTAGTTATGAGATGGGGGTAAGACTTCACGCAGACCAGATCAAGTATGCAAGGGAGGAAGGTCGGGAAGAAGGTCGAGAAGAAGGTCGGGAAAAAGGTCGGGAAGAAGGTCGACTTGATGAAAGAATAAATACTGCACGCGCAATGCTTGCCGACAATGTACCCATTGAGGTTATAAGTAAGTATTTAAGATTATCTATTGATGATGTAGCAAATCTACAAAAACAGGAATGAAGGACTTTATGGAACTCAAGCAAAAATGCCCACAAGTAGGAAAAGCGTCTGAAGCGCTCGATTCGTTTTCTTGGACCCAGGAGGATTGCTGGACTTACTTTAGTTATGAGATGGGTAAATGCAAGAAATGGCCTCAAACGCATATGTTAGCTTCCACCAAGTGCTCGCATTTTTTAGATCGATTGCATATCCCGTGGCTCCCAAAGATTGTGGGTAATAAGATGCAAGATAATAAGTGTTCTACTGATCAAAAATTCCGTAATATTTTGAAGAGAGGACATACACATTCTAGCTCTGACTTTCCACAGCAAGTCCAAAACGCCGCACCCACATCATGAACAGCGCATTCAACCAAGCAGTACAAGAAGTTTTGTCGCGAACATCCATCGTCGAACTAATCGGAGCGGATGTGCGCCTTCAAAAAAAAGGGACGAACTACCTTGGCTTGTGCCCGTTTCACCAAGAGAAAACGCCGTCCTTTACGGTAAGTGAACCCAAGAACTATTATCATTGCTTTGGTTGTGGCGCCCACGGAAACGCGATAAATTACATGATGAATCGGCACAATTACTCCTTCAAGGATGCAATAACTTTATTAGCCGACAAATCGAATGTGCATCTCCCAGAGTTTTCAAACAAAGCGCTAACCCAAGCTCAACAAGACGTCCAACAGGAAAAGCAACGAGAGTATAAAGACCAAAAACAACAAATAATAGAGGTTCACCGTCTCGCAGCGGAATATTATCATGTCGCGTTGCTAAAAAAGAGGGAGGGCGACAATGCCCGCAAATATCTGCAAAAAAGGCAAGTTTCCCCCCAAACAATAGTACAATTTCAGATTGGCTATGCGGATGGCGGCTTAACGAAATATTTGATGAGCCTAGGTTATTCGGAAGAATTACTTTTGAGTGCGGGCGTGGCTCTCCGCGAGGACCAAACGAAACGGATTCGCGATCGCTTTATAAACAGGTTGATGTTCCCTATTTTGGATATTCGGAATCGCCCTATTGCGTTTGGTGGGCGTACATTAGATGACAGCAACCCCAATATTCCAAAGTATTTAAACTCACAAGACACACCTATATTTCACAAAGGAAGCAATCTATATAATTTAAATACTGCAATAAAATATATAAAGGAAAAAGGGATCGTTCTCGTAGAAGGCTACATGGACGTAATCGCCATGGTCTCGTACGGATTTCCACAAGCGGTCGCCTCCCTCGGTACAGCCCTGACAGAGACGCAAATCGAGGTTTTGTGGAAATATTGCGAGCGCCCAGTTTTATGCTTCGACGGAGATAACGCAGGTGTACGCGCGTCTATACGTGTTGTTCGGCGTGTCTTACCAATTTTGAAACCTGGCAAAACATTGTTTTTTTGTTATTTGCCAAAAGATCTTGACCCTGATGAATTATTAAAAACCCAAGGGGCAAACGCCATGCAGGAGCATTTGGACAATACGTCTTCCTTGGCTGATGTTTTATGGCGGGACATGGTCTCTGTTTATGAGCAAAAAAACAGCAACAGGGACACCTGGATCCCCGAAGACAAAGCAGCCTTAAAGAGGGATATACTAAACGTTACAACACTTATAAAGGACCCTGATATACAGAACCTTTATAAACAGCTGTTTTTGGAAAAGTTCAACTTAATGCAAAAACGCCCACAACAAAAAGGTTTATTGAAGCCAGTTCCAGCTGTTGCGCGTTTGTCGCCACAATCCAAGCCACAGAAAATTCTTGGACAAAAAATCCTTTTAGGAATTTTACTTGAAAAGCCTGTATTGCTGTCTGATGTGGATGAATTATTATCTATGATGGACTTTGTTAATTCGGAATTATCAGAAATAAAAGATTGGCTTCTTGACGTTAGCGTTTCCGACATAAATTACGCGGAGCCCACATTCCTCGAACGCTGTGCGGCTTTTTTGGAAAAAATTGGAAAAGATACATTAAAAGTTCATGCCCCATTTGTGTTTGATTTGGATGCATCTACTGAGTTTATCCTAAAGAGGTGGAAAGAAATATGGTTTTGTACGGAAGGTTATAGTATGATCAAGGGGGATTTTCGGCGCATGGGCAATGCTCTTAAACAAAATTTTGATGAAAAATCGTGGAACCAAATGAGGGCGCTGTTTTCTAGCATCGATTATTTCGACAAAGATTTGATGTAGGCATATTTAAACGTCACGCTAATACATAGTATCACAACGGAGGGCAGTAAAATGACTTTTAACAATTCTAATTATATTCCAGAGTCGGATGACTCCAGAGACGAGAGTACTTTAGCCGACTTTACGAAGTCATCGCCCGCATTCAAGAAATTAATCGCTGCAGGAAAGGAGCGCGGGTACATAACGTATGACGAACTTAATGATTCCATTCCCGAAGGAAGCTTGACATCTGATCAGATGGAAGAAGCTATGGTCATGTTTTCGGATATGGGCATTAGTCTTGTTGACAGCGACGAAGTGGATGAACAATTTTTAGACGACTTTTCAGATATGAGCGAGCTGTCTGCGTTTGCCGTGGATGAGCAGCCCCAAGAAGAAGAGCAAGAGGAAGTAGACCGTCGCGATGACCCTGTCCGAATGTATCTGCGTGAAATGGGGAACGTGGAGCTGCTCTCTCGGGAAGGGGAAATTGCGATTGCTAAGCGGATCGAATCTGGACGCGAGCAGATGGTTGGGGGGTTATGTGAGAGCCCTATTACTGCGGAATCGTTTAAGAGGTGGAACACATTGCTGACTGGGAAAAAGTTGTATATCCGCGATTTGATTGCGCTTGATACGAGCAATGAGGATGCACGGCGCTCTGAGGGTGACTTTGTTGATCTGGAAGAAAGCAAGGTGCTGGATGAGTTACCGAACGAAAAAGTAGCTGAAGAAGAGGAAGCGATTCGTACGCGTGTATCATTCTATTTGGATAATTATTGCACGCAGTATAAACAATTAGAAGCCGTTCAGCAGGATTTTATCGCTGCGCACGGACATATGCATTGGGAGTCGGACGAACGCTATCAAGAAGAAAAGCTGCAAACAATAGAGATGTTCAAAAAAATGCGGCTGCATGAATTGCGCCTTGATGAGCTGATGAAATTGCACAGTGAGATCATTCGGAGCGTTGTTGCATTAGAGACGGGATTGCTACAGAAAGCTGAAAAAATGGGAGTAAAACGTGAGGCGTTTATCGAGTTTTTTGGACATTCCGAGTACGATAACAAGTGGCTGGAGGACCTCAAGAAAAGGAGTACTAAGAACTTGGGGGCGTTCGTGAAGGAACATGCAGCGGAGCTAGAGAACTTCGTGAAAACGGTGGATGACATTCGTCATAAGACGCAGTTTCCGTTTAATGATTTCCGCAATTTGGTAATTGTCATGCAAAAGGGAGAGCGGGAAGCAACGCACGCGAAGAAACAGATGATTGAGGCGAACTTGCGTTTGGTCATATCTATCGCGAAGAAATACACAAATAGGGGGCTACAGTTCCTTGATTTAATTCAGGAAGGCAATATTGGTTTGATGAAAGCCGTGGATAAGTTTGAATACAAGAGAGGGTACAAATTCTCTACTTATGCGACGTGGTGGATCCGTCAGGCGATAACAAGGTCAATAGCGGACCAAGCGCGAACGATTCGCATTCCCGTGCATATGATTGAGACGATAAACAAGATCGTCAGAACGTCAAGACAGATGATTCATGAAATTGGTCGAGAACCTACTCCGGAAGAATTGTCAGAGCGCTTAGGATTGCCGCTAGAGAAGATCAGGAAAGTGCTAAAGATTGCGAAAGAGCCGGTAAGTTTGGAGACGCCGATTGGGGACGAAGAGGATAGCCATCTTGGAGACTTTATTGAAGACAAGAACGTTGTGCTTCCGATTGAGTCCGCTATGCAGGCTAACTTAAGGGATACGACTACGCGAATCTTGTCGACGCTTACGCCGCGAGAGGAGAGGGTGCTCCGGATGCGCTTTGGGATCGGGATGCATACGGATCATACGTTGGAAGAGGTCGGGCAACAGTTTTCTGTCACACGGGAACGTATCCGTCAGATTGAGGCGAAGGCGCTGCGCAAGCTGAAGCACCCAAGTCGCTCGAGAAAGCTTCGTAGCTTTTTGGAAGCGTAAGGCGGAATAATATGTGGGGGCCCCGGAATTTTGCTCCCCAGAGGATTTGCGGACTTTTTGTGCTAATAAGCTTTACGATCCTTCGTCCGCAATCTCTGGTGGCCCCTATATACTCAAACGCGATCAAATACCGGGTTTTTATTGCGAGTAAAAACGAACGCGACTTCGATGGCACACTAGTCTTTATTGTCATCGCGGAAATCCATGGTTTGATCGCGTTTGAGTATATGCGGTGCGAGGGGCAGATTGAAATATCAAGATGAATAGTATATAATAAGAATATATTGAGAAGGTAGCCTATTTATAAGAGAGGAGTAGTATGCAGTGCTTTAGCGACGTAGAGAAATCACAAAAAATACTTTCTATAAAAAGGAGTAGTATCGAAGCCGTTTCTGTAAATAAAAACGAAAAAGGACTATCTCTTATAAACAAAAACACTTTTGCTAATAAAAACTCTTATCAACAAGGGATTCATTCTGAACAAAAAGCTGTGTCGTTTTTAAGAAAACATGGACATACCATACTAAAGCAAAGATACCGTACGGAATGTGGCGAGATTGACATCATTACAATGAAAGACTCTGTTCTGCACGTTATTGAAGTAAAATCACGAGAGTCAATTTCAAAAGCTAGGTATTCGATATCTCCTAAACAAAAGCTTCGTATAAGCAGTTCAATTGAGGTTTTTTTGCAACAGAACAGCGTCCCATTCCGCGGTATCCAAATAGACGCTGTGCTTGTCGCTTGGAATGAACTGGTCTTAGTAGAAAATGCGTGGTATTTGGACGAATTACAGGAAATTGCGTAGTTTTATGCTCATTTTTCAAAAGATTACTAACTTTTTTAGGGAGCGAACAGACTCTTGCAATCGTTCCTATTACGTGCCTCCTTTTGCTGGCCAGGATATCGCGTTTGTCGTAGTTTCGCCACATATTCGAACTATACCGGGGCCCCAAAGATTGCGGGCCAGAAAATGAATAATTGTAAGCGTTTGACCGCCTAAAAAAACCGTAATCATTTTGGGGGGGTATAATGAATAAATAAGCGTTGCCTTCTGCAATTATATTCTACCAAAACACTATAAAACTGCAGAATAACCCAAAACATGAGAACGATACTTAAAAACGTTCCTATTTGCCATATCACAGACGGAAGATCTGTTGTCATTGCAAAAACAAGTAGCACTCCATGTTCACCATATGATGTAACAACCCGCACGCGAGGACAATTCGATCAGACTAGATTTTCTAGGAAGAGCGCGATACAATGCGGAAAAAGCAGGAGGACCCATGAACGTATCAATAGGAGCAAGTGCGATTGCATCTAAAGCGAATGAAGTTTTAGCAAATTTGGACATTTTAACCAACCAAATCCGTGGGATAAAAGGTGTAGCGGTCAGCCTATTACAAGCTTCCCCAGGAGGTAGCGAATTTTTGGGCGAGCTCACGGTTTTTTTGCTTGCATGCTTTGTTGGGTACTATGTCGTGTGGAATGTGACTCCCGCATTACACTCGCCACTTATGGCCGTGACGAATGCAATATCAAGCGTAGTAATTGTCGGGGCTCTCATTGCCGTGGGGTCTACAGGTCCCTTGGTTACATCTGTCGCCTTTGCAGCAATATTACTTGCATCCGTAAATATTTTTGGGGGATTTGTTATAACTCAGCGAATGTTGCGTATGTTTAAGAAGAAGCAAACGAAGGCATGCGATCCCTCAGAGTAAACCACTGAGAGCAAGCACAAGTGAAACACGACGGCTTGACTCGTAGGTCAAATATACGGTAGATGTATTATATGCACTTCTTGTTGCGCCCAGATAGCTCAGTTGGTAGAGCAAAGGACTGAAAATCCTTGTGTCGTTGGTTCAATTCCATCTCTGGGCACTTTTCCCTTTAGCGACGGTGTCTTCCCGTTACTCATTCCACTGCGCCTTCCTGCGCCTGTCTCCCTTCCACGGCACCTATCGATCCCTTCCACTGCACCTGACTCTACTCCTCCCCCTGCACCTTATGAGCAAGCGCAGCCTCCAAGAATGCGTCAATATCCCCATCAAGCACGCCCAGCGCGTTCCCAACTTCAACCCCCGTACGGGTATCCTTCACGAGTTGGTACGGTTGCAACACATATGAGCGAATCTGATTTCCCCAAGCGATGTCTGTTTTTTCCGACATAGCTTTGTCCATATCCGCTTGTTTTTTTCGCATCTCCAATTCGTACAGCCTCGCTTTTAACATATTTAGCGCTGTCGCCCTGTTTCTGTGCTGGGAACGGTCAATCTGACATGAAACAATTATCCCCGTAGGGACATGCGTTATGCGAATGGCGCTGTCCGTTTTGTTAACATGCTGGCCGCCAGCTCCTGAGGCTCTGTATGTGTCGACCTTCAAATCTTTTTCCTCGATGACAATATCAATCGAATCATCGGTCTCTGGGTAAGTAAAAACCGAAGCAAAGCTCGTATGACGACGAGCGTTCGCATCAAATGGAGAAATTCGGACCAACCTATGAACGCCATTTTCGGTTTTAAGCCAACCATAAGCTTGGTAGCCTGATATTTTTAGCGCAACGGACTTGAATCCTGCTTCTTCCCCGGGGGTTTCGTCGATCATTTCAGTTTGAAATCCGCGCTTTTCTGCCCAACGGGAATACATACGCGCAAGCATGGCCACCCAATCTTGGGCTTCGGTTCCGCCAGCACCGGAATTTATTTCTAGGAAACAATTATTTTCGTCAGCTTCCCCAGATAGCAGCGACAAAATTTGAGCTTTTTCGACCTCATCCCTCAGCGCACACAAATTTTTCGCACAATCGTCATACGTGTCCTGGTCGCCCTCCTCTTTAGCCAGCGCCATAAGCTCCCGCGTGTCGCGGAGGGACTGGATGAACCCGCCCACCTTACTTACCACATGTTGGATCGAGGCGCGCTTTTTTAGCACTTCCTGAGCATGCGACGCGTTATCCCATATAGTCGAGCTCTCTGATAGCGCATCGAGCTCCTTTAGCTGTTCAACCTTTTGGTCAAACGATACTGCTGTTTGCAATATTTTTAGCGAATTTTCCAAAGCATCGATACAAGATGCGATGTCCATATTCAGTCAAAACTGGTTCATATTTTCCCTCCATTTAGCGTTTGTTATAAAGAAGTTCAGCATTGTAAATACAATACCTAATGGTAAGTCTATCATAGTCAAAAAAAGATTGGAGAATGCGTATTACCGGGGACGATATACCGGGGGCCATAAAGATTGTGGAAAATAAAATAAAAAAATAAATAAGCGTTTTACTGGGCACGACCCCTGCAATCATTTGGGGATTGGGTATAAATTGTAGGGAAAGAGAAATAACAGGCACGTCTTTCGGGAAGAGGGGATACATACTCAAGGTTAGAATAGAAGCATTTGTATTAATGCGAGTTAAAAATGTCAACTTGACACAAGCATAGACAAAGCAGGGTAATTCTCCTACAGTTAATCGGGGAGGGTTGCATTTGATATAATTTTATGGAAAGAAGGAAGTTGCGGGCTGAAGATTTGGTCTTGTACAACACGACTGCCAACAGTCCGAACGTCGCGGCAATTGATTTGGGAACGAATTCTTGTAGGATTATCGTCGCGGCGGTGAATGTTCCAAGTCTGCATAGAAATTATTTCAAACGCAGAGGCGCAGCAGAGCACCAAACCAAGATAGTCGACTCATTCGCCCGCGTGGTTGGCTTAGGCGAAGGGCTAAAGCAAACGGGACTACTGTCAAAATCTGCAATCGAAAGGACGATTGATACCCTCGAAATTTGTGGAAATAAAATTCGGTCGAACAACGTCGTGCGTGTCCGAGCTGTCGCAACGGAGGCGTGCCGGCAAGCGCGAAATGCGGACATTCTAATTGAAAAGACAAGGACGCTCACAGGGATAAATCTTGAGATCATTACGCCGCAAGAGGAGGCGCAGCTTGTGCTGAAGGGGTGTATGGGAGTGATGACAGACACAGTTCCATACGGCATAGTCATAGACATAGGCGGAGGAAGTACTGAGGTAATATGGCTTCGCATCGGCAAATACAAAAACATAAACAGGTCTACTTTTACGGTTATTGACTCTATGTCACTTCCATATGGCGTTGTGACACTGAGAGATACGTACGAACACAACAAATTTGATACACAAACATTTGAAGCCGCTCAGCAAGCGATTAGCCAAGCCGTCAGCTTTTTCCTCACAAAAAACAGAATTTTTGACCATTTTAAGAGGAAAGAGGTGCAAATCGTTGCATCGTCAGGGACAGTAACAACTTTGGCTTCGCTTGTGCTCGGACTACCATCCTACGACCGCAAAGTCATTGACGGAAGGGAGTTTAATTCTGTTGACCTACTGCGCGTAGGAAATCGTTTGCAGGCGAAGTATATGAATAAGTGCAGCATTAATCTAGGAGACTGTCCAGAAGTAGACTTTTTAATAAACAGAATAGGTGATGTTGCGGCCGAGTGCTCGTCGAAAGATTCCGAACAGTTTGTAATGACGCGGGTTGGGTTACTTGCTGCCGGGACAACTATCTTGAATGCGATCTTATCTGTGATCGGCCCGCACACACTTCGCATCGCAGATAGAGGTGTGCGCGAGGGAATCTTGCATGATTTGGTTGATTCACTGCGCAATGAGCAGAACAATCACGAGTAAGAACGAAGGGACTACACCGGCCCCCTCCTCCCAAAAAACTCCCTCCTTCCAAAACTGCTAAGGACGCCCACTCATCTCAAAAATTCACCAGCAAGGACTCCCGCTCCTTCAAAAGCTCCCTGGACGCCCCTCAAAATCGCATAAAACGAATCTCTGCGCCATTCATGGAGCCAGATGAAATTTCGATGTACACCGTGGCCCCATTTGCGGCAACAAACAACCGTGGGAGTGAAATTACCCGAAAAGAACATTTGTCCCCTGATTCACAAATCGGAGAGACGGAGAATTCTCTAATCGCCTATTTAGACGGAGTTTATTTAAAGTTAAAGCTCCTATCCACTCGGGTAATTGTGTTACCCTAGCGTTGGCTACGTCTAGCATTTTTAGATTCTTGAGTTCTTCCCATTTTTCTGGTAGTGCAAACAGGATTCCACCAACATTTAGCCTTTCCAGGTTCATCAAAGAACCGATACCGCTACCGATATCTTCGGGGAAAAGATCACCCGTCACTACCCATAGATCAGTTATATTAGGAAGCGTTGAAAAAT
>JAISRQ010000065.1 GCA_031273545.1 Holosporales bacterium | reverse complement strand
ACGCTATTTCCTCTGGAATGCGTTCAATTCCTCGAAATGCCAACAATTTAGCGATGCGTCCTTTTTCGACGACTTCTCCCTTGTGATTTAGTACTTGAACAAAAGAATTTGGTGCAATTGAACCACTATTAATACGTCCAGTCAAAATACGCCCTAAGTATGAGTCATACTCCCGTGTGGTGATCAGCATGGAAAACGGTTTGTTTATTTGCTCTTCTGAGTACGCTTCAGGGGCATGCTCTAATATCTTTTCAAACAATGGAGTAAGGTCTTTTCGTTCATCAGCCAAATCGTTAACAGCCCAGCCATTGCGTCCCGACGCATACAGCACAGGAAAATCCAGCTGAGCTTCGGAAGCTTCCAACGTCACAAATAAATCAAAGACTTCGTTTAGTACCTCTTGGTGGCGCTCATCGGAACGGTCAATCTTGTTGATAACGACGATTGGACGTAAGCCTAAGTGTAACGCCTTCATCAACACAAATTTGGTTTGAGGCAGGGGGCCTTCTGCTGCGTCGATTAGTAGTATAGCACTATCTACCATATTAAGGATGCGCTCTACTTCGCCTCCGAAATCCGCGTGTCCTGGAGTGTCTACGACATTTATGCGAGTATCATTCCACAAAAGAGAGGTACACTTTGCGAGAATCGTGATGCCTCGCTCTCGCTCAAGATCATTTGAATCCATAACACGCTCAGCTACGCTTTGATTGGATCTAAATGTCCCACTCTGAGATAGCATCGCGTCAATGAGTGTGGTCTTCCCATGGTCAACGTGAGCGACTATGGCAATATTACGAATAGAGGTCATGACTGTTTTTTAATATTAAAATAGAGTACTATAGATTTGATTATATATCATGTTTAATGATTTTGCAAATTCATGAACGATAACAGAACTAGCTAATTAAATATGCTGCTCAATTTTATAATACGAGCTTAAGCAATGTGGATTCATTTTACTATTTTTGTTACCTTCAAGCTGGGGGGATGTTTTTGGTTTTAGAGAGAATAGTCCGTGTATTCAATTTTATTTCGTGGTTTTTTATTTTTTTTGTTCATTAGCGTTGTCCATGCCGAAAACGCTAAACAGGACGATAACGCCTCGACTCAAGCAGAGAATGTAAGCAAAGTCGCCTCCCAAGCGGAGAACCTAGCAAAAGACGTTTACGAATCTTATGATAAATTAACAAACGAAGACGCTGAGAAGGCCATATTAATTGGCTATATGGTTGGGTCGTTTTCCGTGCTGGATGATTCGCAAGCGCCGCAAATAGAGTCTGCATTAAAAAATTTCCTAAAGAACCCTATAGCTGAACAAATCCCAGCGCTATATGTGTCCGCATTGCAGTTTGTTGCGAATTGGATTTCCGCTCCGGACATAGTCGCGCGAAATGCGGCCAAAAGGGTGTTCCTCACAATGCTTGTCGTCTGCCAGGATCTTTATAAAAAAAATCATGTAGCAGAAATTCAAGCCAATGCGGCGGCTCTGCTGAACGGTTTAAACAGTGTTACAACTGTTTCGCCTGCGCAGTTGATTTGGTTGACGACAATTGAATCTGTTCTAGGCCAACAATACCACGGCGAAACGGAACTTGATCAGAATACGATAGAATGGATTGTCAACACTATTTCAAGGAATTTTTTGGCTGCCCCAAATAATCAAGTAATTCATCAAGAGATATTTTGCAGCCTATTTTTCGTTGCAAATATGCTGAGGGCAAGGGAGCCCTCAGTCAAGACTTCCGCCTATCAAGTCCTAACAAAAACGTGGGCTGTTATAAAAAATATTACAAAAAATGTGAGTAAAGAATGAAAATCCTTTTTTGCGGGGACATAGTCGCACGCAGTGGACGTGACGTTATTAAAAAGCATGTTTTAAGCATGAGAAAAAAATGGGGGTTGGACTGCGTCATTGTAAACGGAGAAAACGCTCAGCACGGCCTTGGTTTATCCGAAAAAACATGCAAGGAGCTATATGACTCTGGCGTAGACGTGATTACGACGGGCAATCACGTGTGGGATTGTAGGGAAATGCTTTCTTATATAGAACGGGACCCCCGTGTAGTGCGCCCCATAAACTACACAAATACAGTTCCTGGGCGCGGGTGGACAATACACGAAACTTCGGTTGGAAACATATTAATCATAAATGCTATGGGGCAAGTGTATATGAACCCTCAGCTTGATAACGCGTTTCCTATGATTCACAATTTGTTGACGTCATACCCGCTTGGGATAGGGCAAATTAAAGCAATTATTGTGGACTTTCACGCCGAGGCAACAGCCGAGAAAGTCGCACTAGCATATTATTTGGATGGACTTGTCAGCGCTGTAGTTGGCACTCATACGCACATTCCAACTGCGGACGAACGCATCCTACCAAATGGAACTGCGTTCATTAGCGACGTCGGGATGTGCGGCGATTACGCGTCGATCATCGGCTATTCCATAGCGACGATTCCTTCGCGTTATTTAAAAAAAATCCCTCTGTGTGAAAAGCTTGGGCTGCCGTCGGGTCCGGCAACTCTGTGCGGAGTTTACTTAGAGACGGATAATGGGAGCGGACGTTGTACGCGGATTTGCCCGATTCGTATAGACGGCGGGACGCTGCGTGAGGCTGACTTGTGCGCGAGAACCTAGAATTGTTGTAGAACAATTCACTGGGGTCCTCCAGGGCCCCACGCCACAAAAGATCACGGACTTTTTGGGGAAACAAACTTCTGTGATTCTCCAATTTTTTGCTCGCAAGAATTGGAAACCCAAGCAAACCCACTCCCCAAAAGATTGTGGTTTTTGGTAAGAGTCAAACACTTACGATTCTTCATTTTCTTGTCCGCAATCTTTGGAGGCCCCGGTATAGGGTTTAATTTTCTAACTTCTTCTTGAAACATTGTAACTTTTTCTCGATAATTGTTGTCGTCATCTATTTTTAGGCAATTCCCGATTTTTTGAACGATATTGCATGTTATATTCGTAATTTTTTCCAATTCATAAACACTAAGTTGTCTGGACTTCGTATGTCCATATAAAATTTGTGCCATTCTTCGGCAAGCCTCCAATTTATCGATTTTTCCTTTTTTATTGTGACTAGATACCAATAGTCCTGGAGATAGGTTGGCAAACAGCCCTCCTCGCAGAATAATGCTTACGGCATCTTCTCTTTTCAAATGTTGTCGACTCAACAGTAATGTGTGCTCCTGTTTATATGCGGAAAAGAGACAAAACAGTGCTACGTATGCAGACGCCTCCATTCTCGGAAAATACACAACTCCATCCTTGTCCAATACGAACCCTATTGTACGAGATAACAAGTCAACATCCCAAAGACCGTCCATATACTCTGTATAGGGCGTAATACTGTCGCAATCTATCACAGCAGAGTTTCCATTTGGCAGGACAAAAATATTTCCTGTGTGTAGATCCCCGTGTGTTATCCCTGCCTTGTGTATTTTCGCTGCGACAGTTCCAAGGGTTTGGGCGACCGACAGCATATCTTGCAAAGGCATTTTTCCATTCATGCATTGGGACCACGCTGTAGACCAGTCCATTCCGTTCACATATGGAAGAAGCAGTAAACACGCAGATGAGGAGATTTTCTCTTTTTCTTCAAAAAGTTCCCCGCTTTCACTTATTTTTGCAGATAATTGCTTTCTTTCTTCAAAAAGCCCTCCAACTTGATCCATATCTCTGATTGCAGACATGAATCCATCGCCGTATAAGAACGCGTATTTTGTAGGAAATACAAATTCAACATCTGGATCAAAATTTTTATTCATACACTCGCGAGACTCACTCTCTAAACGAATACGGCTTTTTTGGAATAGCACCCCCTTGCTTATCCTAGTTTCTTTCTCGGTATTCTCTGTGCTTTCCAATCTAGCAAGCAAGTCGTATGAATTCTTCAGATCATCTATAATTCCCGAATCGTGTTCTGACCACGGCGCGTAGCGGGAGTAATTAATAAATAAAACCGCAAATAATCCCATTGCAATTTCCAGTCAATTTCGCGCGACTATTCACAATCAGA
>JAISRQ010000067.1 GCA_031273545.1 Holosporales bacterium | reverse complement strand
CCAAAACCTTTGGCAGTTAATCCGTGTTTTTCGTTAGATATATAGTAACTAACTTCTTGCGTTGGTTGGTGACCTTTTGATTCCCTATATCTAGTTACTCTTATAATTTTACGTATATACTCAAACGCGATCAAATACCGGATTTTAGTTGCAATCAAAAACTAAAGCGACTTCAATGGAACACTGATTTTTACAATCCTTGCTAAAATTCATGATTTAATCACGTTTAGGTATATGTTTCCACTCTTTTTTCCATTTTTTAAGCATATTTTGGGCATCGAATACTTCGTACCTTCTCATTTCTATGCGACCGTGTTGCTTTTCTGGTGTTTCGCTGCTTCCGTCGCAGCATATTGGCAAAAATCGTCAACCCAACAAAATAGTTCTGTGATACCGTTAATCATGGCTAAGTTTCCTTTTTTTGTTTTTTTTAGGAAATTATCCATTTTTTTTGACTTTTTGGAAGGGATTTTAGGTTTTTTTCGTCATTTTTTCTAATCCATTATTCGCGTTATTAAAATTAATACTGGAGGACGAAAGTACACGCAAGTGAAGAATAATTGCAAGAATTTGTTAGGCTCAAATGTTCGTAAGGTCATTATAATTTCCAATGGATTCGATTGTTTCTAGCCCCGATCTTTAATGAAGGATCGAAGCTTGCGATGAATCACTACGCGCACACTACTCCCCAAAAGACTACGAACCTTTTGGGTAAACATATGCCTACAATCCTTCATTTTCCAGTCAGTAATCTTTGGGGAGTCCGTGTCTATGGCGTGCAAAAAAGACGCAAAATACTGAAAAATTGCTAGTCTTGACTCCTAACCTGTCCATCTTTCGCAAAGTGCATCTTCGTAGCTAAATATATCATGATAAATATCGTCAAATGTCGTTTTTCCAAAACCCGCATTAGCTGGATAAAGTACTTCTAGTTCTCCACACACAGAAACCGGACAACTGCACATTGCATCTCTCAAATCCACTCTTCATTTTCCGAACAGCGTAATGGACTTCGCACAAATCCAAGGGGCATCTCGTTGCATTGCTGGAACAAGACGTCCCCATTTTCTCCGTGAATATTTATAACGACGTCCCGCGCCTTAATTAGTATACACTCAATCAATGCGTTGTTTACGTCAAGGGTAAACCTCTCATTTGCGCCGTAACACGACCTTATGTCACCAGGCAAGAATCGTGATTCGTATCTTTCTGCTTTAAAAAAAAATATTTTGGCCTGCTCTATAACGTGTGCCTGGAGCAATCATGTCTCGTGCTATCTCTAATACAATGCTCTCTCCTGACACGATGGTTGCCCCCTGCACGGCCCCCGTACCACTCAGCTACACATACGATTATCGACGCTAATTTCTTGTATATCCTCATATCCAATCCTTTAAAAATAACAAAAAACGATACGATACCCCTCCAAAAGGTTGCGGCTCTTTTTTTAGGGGCCAGTCAAACGTCTACTATTCTTCAGGTTTTGGTTTGCAATCTTCTGGGGGGCGTAGCAGGCTCAGGGTAGAAGCTTTTGTCCTTATTTAAAGTCCGCACTTTTATTTTTTTAGTTCGTATCGGCTGGGCTCCAGTGCGTACCAACGTCCGTACTATCACACAAAAGCATATCAAAACAACTGCGGATTTTTTGTGCATAGTCAGAGCATCTAAATACATCACGCTCTATTACGTATTCCATAACTTCGTCTATTGAGTTAAAGAACATAATTCCACGTATGCAATCAGCGCTATTCGTAAGTTTTGTCACGTATTCTGGTCGATTGCCGCAGCTTTCTTCTAAAAACTGTACACATTCTTTCAAGTTTACGACCGTTTCTTCCGATAAATTTCCAGAGTATTCCTCATTTGCTCTCAAGTTATCCAGCAAAAAATGAAGTGCATTTGAACAATTCTCAAAGCTTGCGCCCATTGGAGCAAATCGTTCACAGATATCCTTTTTTATTGGTGTATTATCTAGTATGGATAGCTGTGCTGAATTACACATTGCTGGAAGAATACTTTCGCTTAACAGTGAACTGTACGTGGTACAATCAACTGTTGCGTGCGTGTTTGTATAATTGCAGTCATCTTCGTCTATCTCGTATTCCTTTGTGTCTCGTATGTATAGTTCAAATATACGTCCAAGATCTGGATGAAGATCTGGATGAATGTAAATCCCGTACTGCAGACATTCCTCCACCCGGTCGGACGAGGCCCGTTCAAGGCTGTCAGCAGGTGCGATCGTAGCAGTCTCTGCGCAAAAGCCGCTACAAAAAATAGAGGCGCAAAACAAGGGCAATAATGAAAATTCTCTGAATGACATAGTATGAAACTCACAACAAAAATCTAATTCCCCACAATGATACGTATTTCTGCAAACTTAGTCCATAGTTTTTTTCGTAGGTGCAATAAAATTTTCAATGATTGTGATTTTCTTTTGCGCGCCACTTATGCGTCCTTTGTGATCGTCCCACTGGTCATCTATAACTTCCACAGGAAATTTTCCCCACAATAAAATATTAATCGCCACTCTATTTACCGATATTAATCTCATACAAAAATCTACCTTATTAAAACACATTTTTAATTATACAAAATTGCAGTGCCAAAAAAAAATGCAGGATTAAACACCGCAGAAACTTCAGTTTTTTGATAAAAAAATCTCACGCGTCGGCCCTGAACCCCCTGCATATCTAACCTTGACCCACGAACGAAATTAAGTTAAAAGACAATAGTATTGTCGTCATTGCGAGCGAAACGAAGCAATACAGCCTACCTAGTAATCTGCTCCATCGGATAGCGAGATAGGCTGAGTCTACACATTACACAAAGGTATCTGCCCTTACGCGTTTCTTCCTGTTTTTCTCTGCAATGCGATCACAATCAGCACGATGCTACCGGTAAAAAACTTCAGATCCGACGGCGCAAGCCCAAGCGACAGCGCAATTCCCTGAATTTGCTGATACAAAAGCGCTCCGAGTACCGGCGCGGCCAACTGTCGATCCAGAGTGCTCTTGCCGAGAATCGCCTCTCCAATCATGAGACTGGCTAGCCCATGTATCAGAATTCCGACTCCCATGCCTACGTCCATGTAGCTCTGGAGCTGCACCATCAGGCTGCCGGCCAATCCGGACAATCCGCCTGCCACAAACATTCCCAGCATCGTATTTTTGTCAAGACTAATCCCCTGTTTTTTCGCGAAATTCTGATTCAGTCCAACAGCGCGAAACCGCAATCCGAAGTCTGTGCGTAGGAATAGCGCCAGAGGGATAATCAGCAGCAGCAAAATCGAGGAAAGAACCAAAATATTTGCGTGGATGCTTGGACCAAATAATCCGTTGCACTCGAAAAGCGAAATGTTGGGCCTTCCCATGATGCGCAAATTCACGCTGTAGCCCATTGTACTGAGAATAATTCCAGCCAGCATGGTGTTTACGTTAAATTTCAAATGGATAAGCGAAGTGCCGACGCCCATTACGCCAGCGCCAACCACGCCAAGAAAGATCGCAGCGATAGGATGAAGGCCGCAGCAGGACATGCAAACTGCGCAGATGGCGCCCCCAAGAGGATAAGCGCCTTCGGCAGTCAAATCCGCAAAATCCAGGAATCGAAACGGAATCATGATGGCGCAGGCGATAATGGCCAGCACTAACCCTTGTTGTAATCCGTTGAGTATCAAATCAATCGACATTTTATTTTCCTCCTCCGTTAAGCAAATTCTGGTCTTCATATTTGTGAAATAACGCCACCAGACCGCGTGCGTCAAGATTAACTTTGTCGCGGCCACGAATATCCTCCACAATGCGTCCACTATTTAGCATGAGTAGCCGATCACCGTATTTAACGGCGTCGTTCATGTTGTGTGTGATCATAAGAGTGGTAAGTCGTTGTTCATCAATGGATTTCACCGTGTACTCCATCAACTTAACCTGCATTTTCGGATCCAGCGCCGACGTATGCTCGTCCAACAGCAAAATTTTGCCGCCGGAATTT
This sequence comes from Holosporales bacterium, assembly GCA_031273545.1. GTDB lineage: Bacteria > Pseudomonadota > Alphaproteobacteria > BNTO01 > BNTO01 > JAIRNK01. The sequence goes on along the minus strand of JAISRQ010000067.1, from coordinate 1,965 downwards.
ATCGCCATCAGCGTTGCGATCATTTGCCGCTGCCCTCCGGACAACGTACCTAGCGGATGATCGACGTACTGCTCCAGTCCGATATTCAGGTCGGCGATTTTTCTAACGGCGTCGCTTTTGTGACGCTTGTAGAAGGAAAAATGCGGCTTTTGGTTGCAGCTGAGGGCGATGTTTTCCAGCAAAGTCATGGCCGGAATCGTTCCCTTGTTGACGTCCTGTACAACCTGAGCTACGCCTCCATTTCGGCGAATTTCTCCGGAATCGGCGGCATGTTCGCCGCTGATCACCTTCATTAGCGTTGACTTTCCAGAGCCGTTGGCACCGATGATAACGCAAAACTCTCCGGCCTTTATGGATAAGTCTATGCCCTTAAGAACCGGCTCGAAAGCGCCGTTGAAGGATTTCGTTATATTTTTCATGTACAGCATTTTATTTTCTCCTTGTAATGTATCACGATGTCACTCAACTATTTTTGCGTTTTCCGGAATTTTTATTCCGAATTTTTCCGCTAACCTTTTATTTACGAAACGATGATGATCGCTGGCTGTCGGGTAGGCAGGCGCCAAAGTTTTTATGTCTGCGTCGCTCAGCAGTTTCGCCACCAATTTTCCGGCGTTTCTGCCAACAGACTCGTAGTTAACTCCGAAACTTGCCAATGCAAGCCCTTCGCGCACCGCTTGATCTCCAGCGTTAAACAGAGGAATTCCCATTTTTTGCGATTCGGCGGCGATGGCTGGCAATGCTGGCTGAATCGGGCCGCTGGTTCCAACGTAAATAAAGTCGGCCTGTCCCTTAAATTCCTGTATGCGAATTGGAATATCACGAGATTGGTCCACAGGTACGGCCAAAACAGATAAGCCAACACGAGCCGCCGCTGTTTTCATCATCTTTACCATCGCTGCATCGTTGCTATCGGACGTTGAATACAAAACTCCAACAGTTTTTGCATCCGGCAAAAGCTCTTTCGCGAAGTTTAGCAATGGTTCAAAATCTTTCTGATCAGAACTTCCAGTAATGTTCTCATTAGACTGTGTTTTTGTTTTCAAAAGGGCGGATGCCACCGGATCCGTTATGTCGCAGTAGACAAGCGGAGTGTCGTAAACCTTTCCTTTGGCAAATTGCGCAACAGGAGTCGATTTCACAACCATAACGCGAGGATTGCAACTGCGAAGCTTCGATATCATTTGTGGAATTAACGCATGATCGAATCCGACGTCAGCGATTTCGTAGTGAATCGTTTTATTTTCAACAAAGCCGCGTTCTGCCAGCTCTTTTTTTAGGCCATTGATGGATTCTTCCAGAGTAGGATGTGGTCCATAGTTTGCAATAGCAACGATGGGAAGACCTTTCTCGGACCTTAAAAACAGCGGAATCGCCACCATTGAGACCAATACAGTCGCAATCGCGATTTTTTGGTTCTTTTTATTCATAATAAATCTCCATATCTATAAAAGAAATGCTATATAAATGCTATTTAACTATTATTTAAATATTATTTAAACGCTATTTACGTCAACTATTTGGATAGACAACGAAGACAGGCCTTAGCTGGCTACATCATCCAAAAGCGAAAATTAAAATTAGTGAGGAATACGTGATATCTGGCGCAAAGGCCAAAAGAAGAAAGCGGCGGCAATGAATGAAATCCGGGCAGACGACGACAACAGGGTGCTGATACCAGCTCCTGCTCCGTTGTTCCTGTCAGAAATTTCACTAAGCCCGCACATCTTAAATCTCAATATGGTTACCATAATATACAGCATGTGCCCTCATGTGCGACATGTCAAGGTAAATTTACTCACTTGTAGGAGCAATTTAGAAATGTCCGCTTGGATAGTTCAGCAGTTTAACAAAGGAAAGATCAGTCTGTACCCCCTCGCCCCCGCCCAACAAGGCGGTACAAACTGATCTTTCCGTTGTTAAACTGCTGAGCTATACAAGCGGACATTTCTAAATTGATTTGAA
>JAISRQ010000079.1 GCA_031273545.1 Holosporales bacterium | reverse complement strand
AAAGGACACGCTGCGGCGCAATACCGCTATGGGGAGTACTTGAGAGCCGGAAAGGGATTGGCAAAAGATGTTGAGCGAGCAAACTACTATTTTTGTTTAGCATCAGCTCAAGGATACGTGGCACCAACAGGGAAATAATGAAGCATATCACTAGTAGCAAAGCCCCCCACAATGTTGGTGTGGGGGACTAAGGTTGGATATGGCTCTTCAAATGATATTTATCCCATCCCGGTGTTCTCACTCCACAAATAACTGCAGAATTTTTGGGCGAACAAACGCTTACGATTCTTTAGTTATTTGTCCGCAATCTTTGGGGGTCCCGGTATATAGCGTGTCTAAATAACGAAATGCGTTTTTATCGATAAATCATTCAGCCTCTACAGCGGCAGCCTCTGAAGCGTCTATCTCTGCTAACGTTTCTCTGTGGATCACATGGAGTGCTCTCCTAACTTCGCTCCTCGGCATATTTTCCCACATCCACCTCACTTTTATTGCGCACTCGTCACCTAAGGTCCTGTGTGTCCCGTACTCTCTCTCCGGACTTATCATAAGCATCGTAAGCAGATATCCTGCTAAGCGCACACATTCTTTTGCGTGCAGACCTTCTGGATCTTTTTCATAATCACTTAAACAATTACAAATAATGGCCCACTCACCTAGAGCAGAAGTAGGAACGTTGGTATAGCTGTACTTTGGAAGACCACGAATAATCTCATTCCTATCCAGATATGGCTCTTTCTTTTTGAAATTCTTAAGATACTCTGCATTTTTATCTATCATAAGATTTAGCTCTTGTTGTACGTCCATTGTCTTCGTATTGGGTATGTTCACACGATCTAGCCCTTGTTGTATGTTAGTTGCATTCATGTTTACTGAGCTCATCAAACAGGCCAACACTAACCCTGATACGTTCTTACACAAACTACCTATAGTCATATTTAACATGGTTTATCCTAAAGAAAAAAGTTACTTACATGATATATTGTAGCTGTGTTTTTTTTAAGGATGTCAATATTTATTTTGTAATGTCCCGCAACTCTAACCGTCAAGTACGTGAGTAAAAGACAAGTACTTTTTTGTATGTAGTAAAGGTTAGTCTTGCTACCGTTTCTGTAAGGTCAATGATTGGCAGTAAAAAAATATGAGACCGGGTGTCTCAATGAGTGCGGGCTAGGAGTTGAAAAATCATACGCCTAAGGTAATCTTTTGGGGGCATGGGGATGCCCCCGGGGGGCCAAGCAACGTGGATTTCCGGGGGCAACAATTTATTGCATTTCCTACATTTGTTCTCAGCGTTCATTGAAGCCATGCTAGTGCAGAAAGGCTTAAAGAAATTTTTACCATGGTAATTCTTTCTTGTATAACTAGTTCTGCACTGATCATAAAGTCTATCGCCCGTGTCAATAACAAAATGCGATTATGCATTTTTTTATTGGCAAATTATTCGATATCTAACTAGCCTATTTCTGCTAATGCTTCCCTGTGGATAACATGGAATGCTTTCCGAAAATCCATCGGCGACAAGTGTTCTCTCATCCACGTTACTTTTCTCACGCACTCATCGTATAAGGTCCTGTGTACATGGAACGTCCTTTCCGGGCTTACCATAAGCATCGTAAGCGTCCTTCCTGCGTAGATTGCATTTGCTTTCAATTGTGGATTTTCTGGATCCGCTTCATACGCATGTAGACTATTACAAATATCGGTCCACTGTACTAAAGCAGAAGTCGGGACGTTGGTGTAGTCATACTGTGGAAAACAACGAATCATTCCATTTCTGTCTATCATTCCCTCATGAAAATTATTAAGATATCTAGTGTTACTATCTATTATTCCATTTAGCTCTTCTTGCACTTCCGTCTTATTTATTTCTGCTAATGTTTCCCCGTGGATAACATGGAATGCTCTCCGAAAATCCATCGGCGACAAGTGTTCTCTCATCCACGTTACTTTCCTCTTGCACTCATCGTATAAGGTTCTGTTAACACAGAACGTTCTTTCCGGGCTTACCATAAGCATCGTAAGCGTCCTTCCTGCGTAGATTGCATTTGCTTTCAATTGTGGATTTTCTGGATCCGTTTCATACGCATGTAGACTATTACAAATATCGGTCCACTGTACTAAAGCAGAAGTCGGAACGTTGGTGTAATAATACTGTGGATAACTACGAATAAATCCATCTCTGTCTACCGTTTCTTCATGAAAATTACGAAGATGTCCAGTATTCGCATCTATTATTTGATTTAGCTCTTCTTGTGCGCTCGCTGCATTCATGCTCGCAGAGCTCATGAAACAGGCTAACACTAGCCCTGATACCTTCTTATATAAATTACCTATAGTCATATTTAACATGTTTATCCTGAAAAAAAAAGATTACTTACAGGGCGTAGTTTAGCAGTAAATTAGAGAGAGAGTCAATGCCTTTTATCCAATATAAAAAAGATAAGGGAATATACCCACTCCTCAAACGATTGCTAGTTTTTGGGTTAATTAAACGCATACGATTCTTCATTTTTTTGCCTGCAATCTTTTGGGGGGCGGAATTGTACTAAGGCTCTCACGGATGCGGACGATGAAGTTTCGGATGTGGACGATGAAGTTTGCGACGTAGAAGTATTGTGTGTGCACCAGTTGACATTATTCTCATATTTCCATAGCATTAACTGGTATGGACGGGTGGCCGAGCGGTTAATGGCAGCAGACTGTAAATCTGCCGACGAGAGTCTACGGAGGTTCGAATCCTCCCCCTTCCACCATTCGCTGAGCTTTAGTGCAAGAGATTTAACGCCAACATGTCTACAAAAATGCGCATAGCGAAGTACCTAGCCACTCAAAACTTATGTTCACGGAGGGATGCGGAGCGGTACATTCTCAAAGGCGACGTAATCGTAAACGGCCAGCAAATAAATTCCCCTGTTTGTTTCGTGGATGACCAAGATATTATTATTTTTCGTGGCCGGAAGGTAACACCGGTCGCAGAGCAGAATCTTTGGATCTACTATAAGCCCGTTGGCGAAATCACCACACACTATGACCCGCAGCATAGGATGACGGTATTTGAGTCTGTGGCAGCGCAATATGGGTTGCCTCGCGTCATTTCTGTTGGGCGGTTGGATATAAACTCGGAAGGGTTGCTGTTGCTCACAAACAGTAATGCGTTAGCGCATGACCTAGAGACACAACGGGCTGAACGTGTATATAAGGTTCGCGTGTTTGGTGAAGTGGATAGACAAATGCTGCGAAAGTATGCGGGAGGCGAGTCGGATGCTGGGACGGAGTCGGGCGAAGTTACGCTGCACAACGTCGTTATCTCGGGGGAGCGATATGCGCCGGTTCGCGTACAGTTTGAAAGAAACATTTTTAAGAATAGGTATACACACTTTTCAAATGACTGCGAAAATTTAAAAAAAACAAACACTTACGATTATTCTTATTCTGCTCCACATTCATCGGGGCGGCCCACGGCATATGAAAGAAACTCTGCGCACCATTATGGTTCATCTGCGCGCAATTTTTGGGTAAATATTACGATTTGTGAAGGGAAAAATCGTGAAATACGCAAAGTCATGAATTTACTTGGACTTCAAGTAAGTCGATTGATTCGCGTGAGATATGGGCCATACGAACTTGGACAAATGAGGACGGGGGAGCTGAGACAGTTAACCCCCTGAGCTTGGCGAGAAAAAATTAGGAATGTTAGAAATGACTGTCGTTGCCTTTACCCAGGTATCACCGAGACTCCCCAAGATTAGAAAACGAAAAATCGTAAGCGTTGATCTCCTAAAAAAATCCGCAGCTATTTAGGGCGTGAGCACGGTAGATGTATCCATGAAAATCCAGCAAATAAACCTACTTTACGGAGTACGTTCATCAGTTGGTCGTGCTGGATTTTATAAAATGCTACAATACGCTAATCCATTACATTATCTTGGCGAGTCAATTTCATTGCGCGGGACCAACACGGATAACCTTCCTCGGCCATCTTTTTCATGCGATCGTACATAAATCGATGAATCTTTCCGTTCTTTTCCATTAACGTCTCGTAAGCGTGGTATGCTCTATAGCTGATTGCGTAGTCCGCCGGAGTCATGCCGCGATGGACCAAATTTATGTCAGCATCACTGTTGGCTAGTATCGTATCCACGAGATCTGCTTTATCACATTTCGCGGCTAGATGTAGCGCGACCATCCCAGATCGTGTAAGCGCGGCATTTATATTAAACCTGGTTTTTTCTCTACTGTACCTATTTAGAAGATCTTTAACTTTGTCTTTTTCAAAAGAACACATAGCGTTGTACAACAGTTTTCCATTTCGGAACTGCTCGTCTTTCTCCTCTTTTGTAAAATCCAACATCAAGTAAGCTTTTGCTTGAGCGAGTTCTGTAGGTAGTGGCGGACTAAGCTGCGAGAGAGGAACCTCAGCATCAGGGTCTACCAACTCAGTTGTGTAGACCAAGGTCCTCATGTCTGCGAACGTGTGATATTGAAGTCTATTGAACAAATCATCTACTTTATTACGTGTTACTTTATGAATTTTTCCTCCTGCTTTTATTAACGCATAGTAGACGTAAATATTCCCCTCTAAGGCTGCCATGTCTGCTGGTGTAAGGCCTTTATGGACCAAATTTACGTTAGGCTTGCCGTACTCCAGGATGGACAGAACCATATCTTCTTGGAATGTCGCCGCGTGTAAGGCTGGCCATCCTGCGTGTAAGTCTGGGTCTCCTAGCAGTAAGGGCGCATTAATGTCGAGTTTAAATCTCCCTTCGCTGTGCTTTATCATTAGCTCTCTAACTTTGTCTATCTGATTATCACATATGGCATGGAGTAATATTGCTTCATTTCTAGACTTCTCATCCATTCTAGGAAGGATCGTAGGCACTTGTCGTACTTGCTCCTTGTCATTCGTTGCGTTTTGTGGTTTGAATGTCGGACTTTTTCCTCCGGTAGTAGCGAAAATGCTAGCCCCCCAAAAAATACAAATACTTCCAATTATAATTTCCTTCGGCATTCCATTCTCCTTGTGTAAGTGAAATAATTTTACTTCCTAGACAAGTATACGAAAGAACTATTTAAAAAACATTAAAAAGGCAGTCACAATAATGTTGTTTCGTAAAAAGGCACGTCACGGAGATGACAGCAACCTTCGTACGGAGAGGACCGAAGTCTAGATATTCCCCGTGCTCTGGATGGGAGTCTAACCTTGAACCGATGTGATACAATTACGAAAAAAAATAGGAAGGTGTTTATGTCAATTCGCCCAAATTACAGGTTCGACTTCCCTGAAGAAATAACAGATCCTCTCGCTGAGATTCCTCTTGCATCGCTCCCTTTGCCAAGCACATCCGCAGGATTAACGGTCGAAGTGTCAAGCGCTCTCGGCAAAGATGATTTGCTCTTTGAAAGCATGGTCGGGCGCGAGGCGATATCCACTTTATTTGAGTTCAATATGCGTTTTTACTCACAAGACCCAGAGTTAGACTTAAGTAAACTTATGGGAAAACCTTTAGCGATTACCGTTACATTACTAAAGGAGGAGAGTAAACATTTTTTCGGAGGAATCGTTTCTAAGGCAAGGTCGCTTCCGTCGTATGTGGTTGATACTGCAAGCAAGACGAACTTAGCGTACTATTCCGTTGCTTTGCGGCCTGATTTTTGGCTAGCCACGTTAAATAAAACCTTTCGTATTTTTGTGAAGCAAAAAACTATAGACATAATAGAAACAGTATTGAAGGAGGATAATGTAACTTTTACAAATAATGCTAGTTCTGCGGGAAAAATTCTTCGCGAATATTGCGTTCAATATAATGAATCTAACTTTGAATTTGTTTCGCGCTTAATGGAAGAAGAAGGAATATTTTACTTTTTTGAACACAGTGCATCAGGGGCAAGCATGGTTCTCGCGGACGCCAATAAATCCGCTGTGGATATCGACCCATGTGATATTAGCGTTGTGAGAACGGATGCCGTAAATTGCGTGACTCTTTTCAATGCGCAAAACCAAATTGTCGCGAAAAAGTTTGCTGCAGCCGACTACAATTACATGACGCCGGGGGCTATTCTTAAGGCAACGGGAAGTGGCGAAGGACTTGGCGGAGAGGTGTACGAGTACCCGGGGGGATACATCGATAGCGACGGTGCAAGCAATGTAGGGACGACGCGTATGACGGAGATTTCTTGGCCGGAAAAATTGGCGTTTGGGGAAAGCACCGTTCTTGCATTTTTCCCAGGGGCTGCTTTTAAATTGGCCAAACATCCGCGTAGTGATTTAAATCAGAAATACTTATTGTATTCCGTAGAACATAAGATTACGCACAATGAAAACAATGGAAATAAATGGAACAGGAAAGAACATCGCTTACTATACACGAATAAGTTTACGGCCCTTCCGTTTGATGTGCCGTTTGCTCCGTTGAGGAACACGCCGAAGCCAAAGGCATATGGCTTTCAAACAGCGTTAGTTGTTGGCCCAAGTGATAAGGAAATTCATTGCGACGAAGAGGGGCGTGTGTTTGTGCAGTTTAATTGGGATAGAGAAGGGGAGCTTGACGGAGCAAATTCGTGTCCTGTGCGGTGTATGCAAGGGTGGGCAGGAAATGGGTTTGGACTTGCATTTATTCCGCGCATTGGGATGGAG
>JAISRQ010000060.1 GCA_031273545.1 Holosporales bacterium | reverse complement strand
AAAAGAGCAAAGATTAGCATTTATTTTAAAGACTTAGCTTCCTCTCTTGACATGTCGATTTTGCACGAACTAACGCACGTATATCACGGGTTATTAGGTTGTATTCGTTATTATGACTTACAACGGAAAAAACTGATGGCGTTTATTAATTATTCAATAATAAATTCACCACAAGTCGATTTTTGCAGTTTGTTTTATCCAATATTAAAGCCAACGTTATCAAACGATTCAGAATTTGTCCCCCTTGAGGACTTTCTATGCGGTGAAATGTTGAAATTAGGGTTGGAAGGTTCTACTAGCAGTCCCGTCCACTCATCAGATGAACGAATACTTGATATAGATGAAATTAAGGCTCTTTTGGGATATCACAAAGACTTGCTACTCGGTGAAATTTGGAAGGCAGGGTTTGGAGGTTCTACTAGCAGTCCCGTTCACTCATCAGATGGACGAATACTTAATATAGATGTAATTAAGGCTTTTTGGGAAAATCACGAAGAAATGCTTACGATGCAAGGGATGTACCCGTTGTTAATTAATAATCAAATATATATAATAGAGGATAGGCAGAATGAGTATATTTTTGCTAAGAGGAACGAGTGCAGTAAACAAAGCTTTAGATTTCACCTTAATTCCGAATGTTTATATGAATTGCAGAATGATACGGATTTAGCTTATGACAAATATAAAGATTGTAGTGATGATTACGCTCTAGGCTATAGATTCAGAAATAACAAGCCTTTCTCTATAAGACAAATCAAAAATCTACTAAACACCAGACAAAAACGTCTGAATAAGAAAACAAATTCTGTGAGATTTAATGCGACATACGGTGAGGCATTTACAGTTCCAGCAAATGTCACAAGTCTGGCAGATACAAAGTTTTATCTATACCCAAATTTAACGCGAGTCGAATTCGCCCCAGGTTGTCAATTAAAAAAGATCGATGACTTCTCTTTTTCTAATTGCAAATTACTAAGAGAAGTGATATTACCTGAAAGCCTCGAGGAAATTGGAAATCACGCTTTTGAATCCTGCAATAAATTGTGCAGCCTATATCTACCGAAGAGGCTAAAAGAAATCGGAGATAGCGCTTTTGCCGGGTGCCAAGAATTAATGGAAGCCAAAATACCTGAAGGCGTCAAAAAAATTAAATGTAAGGCATTCCAAGGATGTGATAAATTGAGCAGCCTAGATCTACCCAAGGAGCTTGAAGAAATAGGAACATTCGCTTTTTTATGGTGCTACAAGTTGACTGAAGTCAAAATACCTGAAGGTGTCAAAGAAATTGAAGATGGCACATTTTGCACATGTAAAAAATTGAGCACTGTCGTTCTACACGATGGCGTAAAAAAAATCGGAGCGTATGCTTTTGCCGGATGCGACTCATTGCAGGAAGTGTATATACCAAATAGTGTCACCGAAATTGATCCATTCGCCTTTTACTCAGCAACGAAAATACGGACGCCAAAACTAAGAATAAAAACGTCGGAGGAAATTGCTGCAAAAATTAGCAAAGAAATGCTCGACAAATGGAATGCAGAAATAGTTGAGCCGTAGGCCCCCGAAGATTGCGTAGCAGAAACTGGATAATCGTAGGTGTTTGAGTGATTTAAAAACTCGCAATCATTGTGGAAGTGGGCATATCTGCAATCAAAAAAACACGCCCCAGGGATTGTATCACGAGGACCTAAAACAAGTCTATTGATTCATTCCCTGATTCTTGTAACACTCTACCTAGGTTTTATTCGTATATTTGGCACACCATGTATTCGTTTCAGCAAATGATCTTAGACCTACAACAGTTTTGGGCAGACTACGGTTGCGTAATCATTCAGCCGTACGACATGGAAGTTGGCGCTGGGACATCTAACCCAGCAACGTTGCTACAGGCACTAGGACCGGCTCCATGGCGGACTGCCTACGTCCAACCTTCACGTAGACCAAATGATGGGCGCTATGGTGAGAATCCTAACCGTATGCAACTGTACTATCAATTTCAAACGTTTATTAAGCCTGCCCCAATAAACTCCCAAGACCTATACTTGCAAAGTCTTGAAGCGATTGGATTTGACTTAAGCCAGCACGATATCCGCTTTGTAGAGGACGATTGGGAAAACCCATCTTTAGGGGCGGCTGGACTTGGTTGGGAAGTATGGTGCGATGGAATGGAAGTCACCCAATACACATATTTTCAGCAGGTTGGCGGAATCGAATGCGAACTCGTCCCAGTTGAGATCACATATGGACTAGAGCGCTTAGCAATGTTCCTTCAGGGTGTGGATAACTGCTTTGACTTAAACTGGAACGGCAAAACAGGAGCGGATAAATTTACGTATAAGGATGTTAGTTTTCAAAGAGAAGTCGAGTTTTCAAAGTATAACTTCGAATTAGCATCCACGGATATGCTGTTCCAACACTTTAAGGACTTTGAGCAAGAGTGTGCGCGTTTACTGAACAGCGGGGTTGTGCTTCCTGCATATGAGCAATGCTTGAAGGCGAACCACTACTTTAATTTGCTGAATGCCCGGGGAATGATTAGCACGACAGAGCGCGCTGGGTATATATCCAGGGTTCGTGCTTTGGCGAAAAATTGCTGTGAGGCGTGGTGTAGGCAGATGGGGGTATAGAGCTGGCCTCCGGAGCGTGTAGGCCCGCAGCGGAGAAGATGGCTGAGAGTTTGGGTAGCGGAAGATAGCAAAGAGTTTAGATGAATAAGATTGCGAAGTTTTTATACAAACAAACGATTACGGTTATTCTACCACAGGCTTGCTTTCACTTGAATATCTAGTCAACGCAATAAAGACATTGGGTATAAATTAATATGAATACCCAAATGCTCTGCATTGAAGATTTAAACTACTTCAAGTGTGCAGGTATCGCTGCGGTTGGCACATTTTTAAAGGCATCCGTTCCAACATTGGCTTTTGTTAACTTCGGCAAGAAAAGGGTCGTTAACGCTGTACAGTCAGAGAATGCGCTAGCGCCAAGGCTAGTTAGATACCGTTTTTTATAAACAAGCGGTTTCCTCACTGTGAGACAGGAGCACTATTAAGGAGGTTGTACGAGATAAGAGCTTTTTGAGTAAAAAGCTAATCTAAAGTAAACAAACCTTGTACTTTAACCCCGCTGTTTCTGCGGGGTTTCCGGGCAAGGTCAAAGTAAATAAAAATGCTTACCGTTAAACCATAGCGCATTTAGCTACGACATAAAAGCGGTGTTGTATTTCAGCCCCACGCAGCACTTCAATCAGCACCTACTCCAAAAAACGCTAATTGTTCCACCCTTGTGTGAGGGAAGCTTTTCCGAGTGAAATCGCTAATATTGAATTTCGGAGACAATGTGCCGTTCAAAATCGCACTTTTTATCCTTCGGTCCACCCTCGCAAAAGCGTTAACGCACAGCTTTACCGTATGCTGGGAGGCGCCAAATTTTTCCGCAACTGCCTCAAACGAATCCACTCGCTCTAATTCTTCCGTCCATTTCACAACCTTTTTATACAATTCCTGCAATGCGTGGTCCGTTTGAGTCACATGAATGCTTTCTTTGTTTTTAGGTTCAAA
>JAISRQ010000095.1 GCA_031273545.1 Holosporales bacterium | reverse complement strand
CTCCTTGGGTAATACGTCAACCATTTTCCGAATTGCGTTATCCCCAGAGGGTCACTTTTTCCGCTAACATGTGATGGATAAAGACTTTCTAAACAAAGGTTACGCATTCTCCAATTCGTTGGATTTAGCTTGAAAGTTGGGTCGCCCGTCTTAAAACAACCAGAAACAACCCCCAATATCCTGGACGCGGATGATGGGTATGCACTTACATGAGCCTTCCAGCAGTAATTATATGATGCTGGGTTTATCACCATCCACACGTCGGAAGAATAGCTTGTATGATAATTTCCGCACAAATCTAGCCTTAATGGAAATATTACCCTGGACCGGCTTGCAGGCGTCACAACCTCAAGTGTTTCTCTGTCTTTGGTTAAAAGGTCACGTAGATATTCTTTTTTCAAGTAATGGGCGATACCATAGGAGGCGTTGGGCCCGATTTCATCAAGAAAACGGTTACAGTACTCCGCATCAAAAAACAGATTAGCCAACCGTATTACGGGCGCACATGCCAGTGCCGTCTTCTCATCATTAATCTGAATCGCGCCTACATCTGGCAGCTCCTCTGCTCTTTGGATTTGCTCGTTTACGGTGCGCACATCATTGTCCAAAGCGTACGAATCGCTAAATGCTTTGCTAAATGCTTTTACGATTAATAAAGCAGAACGCTCGAATTGGTCATAATCTTTGATTGGTCCTCCACATCTTTTTCTGTTGGCAATCGCATCCTTCACCATTTTTTCGTGAGCATTGCTAGTCTTCCTCCGGTAAAATAACTCACGCTCATCTTCCTTAATCTTATTAATCTCCTCGTCGCTAATTCGAAGTTGGCTTAGTGCTCTATTTTTGGGCCCCAAAATCATATTACGAAACTTAATACCACAAATTCGTTGCTCTACAGCGTTTTTAATCTGATCTTCATCACCAGGTTGACGAAGCTCTTCTCTGCTTATTTGACTAGGGTCAAGCATTTCAAATTCAAGATATTTCAAATAGTTGTCGAAATTATTTGCGATGCCGCTTTCAGGGAACAACTTCGCCACGAACGTATTTATATTTTCCAAACCAGGAGTAATTGGATTTATAGTTGCAGGATCAGAAGTAAGCATAATATACATTGCTACTTTTCGGATGTTTTCCTTTTTTTCTGGGGTTGCAAAGACTTGGGTATCCAAGCATTTCATCAACACAAGCATCGTCGCGTAGCTGTCTCCTAGCTCTTCGATAAGATCACGCGCGATTACTTCAACTGGATAGCCAGAAGACGAAAACCCGTCAACGCACTCAATTGCGTCATTATTGAAAGAACGATCAACTTTGTTCCGTATATCTTGAAAGCGTTCTTCGGTTGTGCCAAAAAACGTCGACGAAAGGCATACCAACATAAGGCAAATTTTTGGAAAGCTTAATTTATACATTCGGGGCTCCATCACACTACATAAGTGTATTCATTCATTACTTGTAACTTGATGATACCTGATTACCAACATTTAGGCTATACCTGATCTCTAAAATATTCTGAACTTGCTCAAGCTCCGTAGAAAATTTAGATTTTTTTGTTGGTTGTCACGCTTAACAACGATAACAATTATTACAAGCGTAACGTGTATTCCTGGCTATAGGGGGCTCTGGTTTGTAGTCAGATGCGGGAGGGGAACGGCGAACCTATCACTAGTGAAGCTTTTAAGGATTGTTCCAGCCTGACGAAAGTATTTGTCCCATTCGGTATTGATTTATTGGACAAGTTTAGCATTGAAGGTGGGCACTGTCCTGAAATCTTAGAACGAAGAACTATTAAGATTACGAGTCAGGAAGTGAAGAATTATAAGCGTGTGTTTGCTCAAAAAGTTCATAATCATTTAGGACCCCGGTATATGAGCGAAATCCCTTGCACGGGGAACCTAAAAGATTGTTGGCCTATTGAGGAATCACATACGTTTAGTACGCTCAACAATTCGCAATTGTTAATGAAGAGGGTATATATTCGCTCTCTAAACTTACTCCATTTTCAAAATTTTTCGCTGTCATTCTAAACATCGCATTGTACGCAGCAGATTGCTTCCAATAATCATTCAAATAAAGAGCGTTATATATCTTCCAAACATTTGCGTCTTTGTACATTCTAGACGATGTCAATATTTCATCGATTGACTTCATCAAATGCGTCATCATATCAGGATGCACGCTGTGTTCTCCCATGAGATTAAAAAAGATATAAACGATTGGCATTAAAGAAGATTCTTTTTCTTTCTTATATGTTGGCTTTAAAAACTCGTAATGTTCAAACTTATCTGCGACCTCTACAAATTTAGAAAAACGGCGAACATACTCGTCCACGAAATAGACATCTCCATCCTTACATCTAGTCAGAAACTCCATGTGCACTCCATGCAACACACATTTCCATATGCGTTTACACAAGTCACACCCTTCATTTTCACAATCAGAAGCATTCCTCCTCCAGAATGAGCATAGCTCTTTTAATTCTGTGAGCGTACTAGGAAGAAAATACTCTGCTTCTGTTCTCCACGTAGTTAATGAAGCATGGTACTTACTTAGGTTCGCCAATTCTTTACGATCAGAGAACGCTATTTGTGGTAAATACTGCTTATCTCTGGCAGGGACTCCACGCATTCCAAAAACATTTTCAACTACAAACAAACCGCATACAAAAAAAGTCAAAATTCCCATAGTAATCCTCTATCATAAAAAAACATAAATACCATTACTTTCTTGATCTAAGAAAAAGTTAATCGTCTCCCCTGGCAGTACCTTTAAATCATTGTGAGCTGGAGTACCAACATTCCAGCATTTTCTATACAACAAAATGTAAGTGTCATCCTACACTTCCCAAATGATTGCGAGCTATTGAGCCAATCAAACGCTTATGATTCTTCAATGTATTGTCCGCATTCATTGGGAAAATCCAGTATTGTTGAAATAGAAACTTACGGTCATGTGACACTAATACGTAAAAATTCTGTGTCCACTAGTATAATAGGAAGGATAAAACGATCCTCCTGTCAGACGATTTTGCACCATAGCGTCAAGGATAGAACATTGTAGGAAAAATGTAAAATTATTTATCGGTATTATTGTCTCAGTACTGTTACTGTTGTTTCGCCCCTTATTTTTGACCAGCCTAAATTCTCTGCATTTCAATTTTATTTGTTTCGTTTTTCTAATAAAAATCCCTCTATCAAGTATTACGTAATTTGTGTCAGCAGCAGCTTCACCTTCACCTAAAGACGGAAAATTATTAGTTAATGGCCCGGATATGCGAATAATTTCACTAGCAGCATTATCTGGCAAATATGCGACTTGAATAGGTGCTTGACTGATGTAGTCGTTTAATATTTTCTGCGCAAGCTCCACATCACCTACCTCGTGAAGAGTTAAATATGTGTGCACAGACTTATTTTTTAATCTATCCGAAAGAGGGCCAAAATGCTCAGCAATGTGATTTATATAATCCTCGCGATAACGGCTAATAACTGCAGACTCGAACGTCCCTTCACTTAACTCTGATATCAATAGTTTTTGTGCGACCGCTTTGCAATTTAGTTCTCTCCTGTAGCCCTCATTTCCCTGAACGCACACCTTTCCACATTCGTCAAGCACACAACAAGCTACGATTACAGCATTTAAGTTTGGCAATCTCATTATTTCATTGATTTTTTTATCAGAAAGATCTCCATTAGCAGCTAAACGACCAGTTTTCAATTTTGTTAGAAGTAAGTATTTTATACCCCTATCAGATAGCGCATCTCCTAATTTTGTTACATCCGAAGCAATCCACTGTAAAAAACTATGCTGACTAGTTCCGCTCAAGTCGACTTTCTTTTTTAA
>JAISRQ010000059.1 GCA_031273545.1 Holosporales bacterium | reverse complement strand
TCGGCAGCACACATGATTGCGCGCATGTTTAAGTAACTGTCTTTCGCAGCAGGTTCACCTATGCACACACTTTCGTCCGCAAGTCGAACCGGCATAGAATCTTCGTCAGCAGTGGAGTGCACTACTACCGTTTTTATTCCGAGCTCTTGACACGCCCTTAGGATTCGCAGAGCAATTTCTCCGCGATTAGCTATCAGTATTTTTGAAAACAATTTCATGAAAAAACTCTTATACAGTGCGTTATTCAGCAATAACGAGAAGTGGCTCATTATATTCAATGGGTTTTTGGTCATGAAACAATATTGCTATAACTTTTCCAGCCTTTGAGGCCTTGATCGGGTTAAGTACCTTCATTGCTTCAATTATCAAAAGAATCTGCCCAGGGGTAACGATGCTTCCTACTCTAACAAAAGGCTCTGCACCAGGCTCAGGAGACATATACGCGACCCCAACCATTGGTGAAAGCACTACGCCGGGATGAAGCTTCCAGTTCACGTCCTTCGTCGATTCAGGCGCGTCCTCTTTTGGCGGAGGCGGCGGAACTTCTTGCTGGATTACGTTCGTTACAGTCGTGACAGGGGCTGACGTTACTTTACGAGACAAATAAATGCGACGACCATTTTCTTCATATTCAATTTCGCTTAGATCATTCGCAACAAGAACGCGAGCCAAAGACTCAGCCGATATTTCGTGATCTTTTAAATTTGACTGCAAGATTGAATGCCCAGGGGATGTCGCTAAACTCAGGTCTTCGTTGATGCTAAGTTCTGTCTCGTTTTTGTCTGTCATTTCGCTTGCCTCGTTTTTGTATACCAACTTCACAGTTATATCATCAGTTTGGCTTAAATCCAAACTCATGTGTTTATAAACCACGCTAAGATTAGCATCTTGTAGTATTGCACAAGAGCCCCACACCACCAGGTCTCTTGCAAATCATATTCGCTATCCAAAAGACTGCGAACTTTTTTTGAACAAACACTCGCGATTATTCAAATTCTGATTTGCAATCTTTGGAACCGGTATACTGTCAACTTAAATGGGTTTTTTTACTATTCTCTGGCGTTTAGATACTACCATTTTCCCATCGCGGACAGGCATTACGCGGCGGTTACTAATAAGCGCTGAAATCTCAGGCCTACTTAGAGCGTCTCCCACTGTTTCCTTTGTAGTTGAATCGTATTCCATTTGTTTTATTTGTTGCAATACGTTCTCTGGAATATTGCGCACAAATAAATCGAAATATACTCCTGTTAGTAGTACTTTATCTAGATTAGGAACGTTTCTCAACAAAGTCAGGAACGTTATTACCGCATTGGCTGTACGCGAAACATATTGAACTCCTTCTGATTTTTGTAACGACTTAAAGGCTGAGCGCCAACAGAACGGACCCCTTCGGTTCACTGCAAACGTTTCAATAAAAGGCTTAACTGATTCATATTCACTTGGCCGAATTCCCTCATTAAAAATACCTAGAACAACGTCTATTATGCGCCTGTCCCGATAAATATTCGAATGCCTCCCTACCTCATCTATATTGGAAATGGCAGCAATCAGTAATTTACTTTTTCTGTACAGGATGTCTAGCACATCGGTCACCTTTTGTACCTCCTCGACCCCTTTTGCATCATCCAATTTTAAAAGAAGTCCGTCCTGTAAACACAATGCTCCATCACGCAACTGTGAATTACCTGTATGCCTGGAGAGCGAATCAATGAAATTGACATCTCCAGGGTAGAACAGCTCTATTAGCGCAGTTACTGCTTCAAAATCTGCGAATCGTCCAAAATTCTGCACTGCAACCAGATGATTCATAGAATTACCCACTGATGTTAGTGCACCGTAAATATGCGGAACAAAACACTTTAGAGAGAAATTAGAACGAACCAAAGGAGATTGCACCATGCGTCCCAAAAGCGTTTCCCCAGAAACACTTTCGACCAAAAGTAAGTCATTGAGCTGTGCAGAATACTTACTTACGATGTAGTCCGTTGTTCCATCATTTAGCTCCTGACCTTCCTTACAAATAGCGATAAATTCTTCAAATGGTACTAATTCCTCTCTTGTTTTGCTACTCACTATTTGTGCAGCTTTATCCACTTCTTCTGGTGAAGGGACTGTATTATATTTAGTAAAAACCTTTATTTCTGCCAGCCTAACCGTGCTGCGTAGCGTTTCAATGTCTTGTATCAATTGCAAAACACGCGAATCGCAAATACTTGAGCCTGGTTCTAGCTTGAGCCCGTAAACAACAGCATTTCTTAGTAAAGAAAGCGCTCCAGAACTTGGTGTTAACTCTTCCGCTCTAGCCTTATGTTTGTTTATATTTTCTAGCAAATTACTCAACTCTTTGTTCAGCGTGATGACGCGTTCACTCTCCTCAGCATTTGACTTTGCTGCGCGAGTTGCACCATCTATCGCATGTTGCTTGAAGTGTATCAGCTGACTAAGCCTATCTGCTTCTTGTTCTGCAGAATCCGCCTCCTTCATTCTACTAATAATTACATCGAAGGAAGTTTCGTCGTCTTTTATTTCCACGTCTACATTCTCACGTCTGCGTAATTCAGCATCAGTTACCAACGCGTGAAACCTCTCTTTTACTGCATCAAATGCTGCAATTGCTTGCTCGTGTTGTTGTTTTAGACTATTAACTGCGGCTGTACCAACTTTACACGTATTCATCCCCCTTACAAGATTCGCATAAGCGCCACTGCTTTCGTACAAATTGATAATCGCGTGAAGATCCGTTTTTCTAAATATCAAACCGCCCAAACAATCAGCAGAGGATGGTTTTTTTTCCGCGTTACGCTCAACAGATAGACATCGCGTCAAAAAATCTTTTAACCCATTGAAAAGATCAGATAATGGCTCTATTTTGCTTATATCCCCTCCAGCTTTTATAAATGCGTTCCTGTCTGCGACTTGCAAAAAAAACTCTTTATATTTTTCTCCTCGAAGATTTTGAAAAAAATCGTCAATACGTTTAGCCTGAACTGAAGTTATTGATTTGCTCCCTGTAATAACGGGAACTTGCATGCCCTCAACCTGAGAAGCTTCCGCAGCTTGTACATAACTAACCACGCAAGTGCTTAATCCTAAAAAGGACAAACTGACCAATGGCACTTTACAAAAAATGCTTATCATAATACATAACTCCAATAAACGATATCCTAGTTCTTTAAGGATATCACCCAAAACATAAACATGTCAACCACCAATAGAGATAAATAAATCATACGCATTTTCGTATATCGTATTCCACAAAATTAATATTATAAATACTTAATATAAAACTTCATTAACACTTTATTAACCAGAATAAGTCATAATATATACATGTACAGCCTTATTTGGGTGGGATAAATGAAAAAGATACTAACTCTAATATCGGGAATGATATTAGTTGCAAACACAGAGCTACGCGCAACAGGAGATTCAAATAATGAATACGAAGCAATGCTACAAGACACTCCGCCAGGTGGGCTAAATTACCAGTTGGAACGCATAGCAGATGCTATAGATAACTTTTGTAAAATGGTCACAGGTATGAGTGTTTTGGAACCATACAAATACAGCACGCCATCAGAAGAACTAGGAGATGAAGGTAGTGGCACTGACGCTCCCGAAGGAAGTAGCGGAGGTGGTGGAAGTGGCGAAGGAAGTCTGCAGTCAGCCATCCAGGCAAAGATGGTCCCTTTACGATTTGAAAACACGGACCATTCGCTGATAATAATGAAGGATCAATTTAATATAAAACACTACTTAGAAGTAATAAAAGACTCAGAGCAAGGTGGAGAAGCGCTATACACAGACAGAAAAGGGCAAGAATACAAGGTTCAGTGGAACAACCTACGAGTTGTGACGAACGACTCGAGCCCGCACCATATACTAGGAGGGTTGCATGTTCCTGAGGTAGAATGTGAACCGCGTCAGATGTTACAAGATGCGATAGGGCTAACGTCTACAGTTGTATCGCGAACTCCTAACGGCGGGATTATAAAAAAATCGGGAGCTGTAGCCTCTAACATCACATCTATACAGAAGTGCTTGAATGATATAAAAAAATCAATTCCGCCAATGGAAGACTTTAGAATGCTTGAGGGGACAAGTTCCGCCGGTTTCGCGCGACTGCTGAATCAAATGGATCGGCTAGAACAAATGGTAAAAGGAACAGATGCAAGAATTGATCATATTGAACATCGTATAAATCAATTGCTTGTCGTTATCGTAGAATTAAGCAATTGTGCACTCGGAATGCAGAATATTTACTCGACATCAATGAATCCAGATTCTGCAATTCTGGTACCGAAGCATTGGAATGAGCATGTACAGTGCGGAAAGGCCCCAGCGCACGCTGAAAGAGAATGCGACCCCCCTGCGCATCGTAGCCACTCCAGAGAGGGAACAGAGCACCGTAACTCCGAAAAAGGAAAACATGTGTCAAGCTCAAAAGGAAGTCATCATGGTTCGAGTTCACGAAACCATCATAGCTCAGATACAGATGAGACCCATAAGCCAAAGCCGAACCCAGGAGGACATATCCCCGGACCAAGGCACAGCGAAGCAGGGCACAACAAAAGTGGGGGGAACGAAGGTTCCGGCAGCAGAGTCCCCCACCGTGGGCATAGCAACAAGCGACACGGCGGAAGCCCCAGCAGCGACAATGAATCAGCTCTGCCTCCAACGTAAAAATAAACGACCGCACACCAGTCTGGACTCACGCCCCTGCTGGTTAAGGTCGCAACCTACTGAGCGCGCTCTTGCTGCTTTTTCTTGGTAAACCCATTATCACAGACAAGTAAGCTGCCCTCGCGTAATATAAGCTTTGGAAAAGAAAACCCTTTTACCAGCTCATTATTGTGCGTAGCAAGAATTACTGTGGTCCCCATTTTGTGAAGCTCCTCGAACAAGGCCATTAGCCGGAACGCGTTGTCATCGTCCAGGTTCCCTGTAGGTTCATCTGCCAAAAGCAAAGCTGGACGC
>JAISRQ010000009.1 GCA_031273545.1 Holosporales bacterium | reverse complement strand
AAAGGATCTTCAGGTGTGGATAGTCCAGAAGCAACAACTGACATATTTTGTAACACTTTATCAGCTTTATCGAATAAACCCGGATCGATAGAAAGACCTTCAGTGCTACCAACCATTCTGTGTCCACTACCAAAATTTATTACCCTAATCCCTAACCCAACTACCTTGTTTCCGGGTATGTTCTGAACCCTTACAGACGGCAAACCGTCCTCTTCAATAGCCGAAAAACCATCGTAAATCTCAGAAAATATAGCAACCGCCACTAAAAAAAACTTGAACATAACTACTCCTCTTAATTTCATACACAACAGACAACTGGGTACACGAAGTAAACGCACCACATCAAGTCAAGTAAAGCGTTGGCTTTCGATGTTTTTGCGTGTCATGTCCCGCGCGTTCCGCAGTGTATCAAAGCACCTTTTATACTTCAAGGTAAAAAGCTTATGCAGCCATTCTACGGGTCATAAGAATAGTTAACTTAAAAAGTGTTTGTGTAGTACAGTAAATGAGGCATTTATTTTGTACCCTGTTCTTTTCATTTATAAAACAAAGACGTGCAGGGGGGAAGCGATTGGGGGCCCAGGAAGCAAATAGGAACATATTAATGAAGCTATGAAATAGTGCACGCATTGGTCAATTGATTGTACGTTTGGCTCATTTTGGCGAGTCAGAGGACGTAATACGTTGTATCAATTCAGTTCGCCACAAACAACTTCCGAATAAAATAATCCGCAGCAGGGATAGCTACCCTTGACCCGTGCTCATGCAGTCCCATTGATTTTGGCGTTGGGTACCCGATAAACACAGCAAATACAAGCGGGCGCCCTGCCTTTAGCAAATTCGTTCCAGCCCCAGCTGCCTCCGACGCATCAGCAAGCTCGACTGCACCTGCAAACCATGCATCCTTAAAGTCGTTAGACGTCCCGGTCTTCCCGTAGACTTTTACTGGAAATTCTCGAAGAAGATGCGCTAGGTCTCGCCCTGTTCCTTCAGTCACACACCTATGAAGCATATCTTTCATTTGGTCAATGCTTGAGCGATTTATCCCACTTTCTTTTGATGCACCATTTATCAATCGCTGCAAAGATTCCGTTGCGTTTGTAGAACAGCATATCGCCTCTAAGGCAGACGTTTGAGCCGGCTTTGGCAAATACACAACGTCCTGATTTCCAAACAGATTTGACACATTAAGGAACAGTTTTGGCTTAACAATATTTCCCCCATTAAAGAATGTCGCATACGCTCCGGCCAATTTCATTACAGAAGTTTCGTGGGCTCCTAATGCGATGTGCAATTCGTTAGGCACGTAGTCGGAAACACCCAGTTGCTGTGCAATAGACGCGACGTTACGGATTCCAACTTTATTTGCAAGGATGACTGTTAAAACATTTCTCGACTTAATTAACCCTAAAGATATTGGCATTGGACCGCCGTATACTCCCTTATTATAATTGTGCGGCGTGTAAAACCCTCCAGCAATAGGAAAGGACACGGGCTTTTCGTCCACAATGGAGTTAGACGTAAACCCATGCTCGAGGGCGGCTAAGTACACAAAGGGCTTAAATGAGGAGCCAGGTTGCCGAAACGCTTGGGTGGCGCAATTAAACTGGCTGAGCTCAAATGAGTACCCCCCACTTAACCCTAGGATTTCTCCAGTTTTCGCGTCTAAAACGACCATTCCGCCTGTAACCTCAGGGATTTGGGACAGGAACCATTTTTCTCCCTTTTTCCGGACATAGATGATGTCTCCGCTCGCTACGTTTTTGGCATCTTTCGAAAAAACATTGTTACCAACCTTGACTTGCTTCCCACTTGGGAGGCCGACCTCGATTGCTGGCGAAGTTGAAAGGACGACGGCTGGAACCATCTTCACACCTGATATTCGCATTTTTTTCAAAATAGTAACCCATTCTTCCTCTTTTTCCACGTCTATGTGCCCAATTGGGCCGCGCCACCCGTGTCTTTCGTCATATTGCTCAAGAGCGAAACGAAGCGCCTTATCCGTTAGCTTTTGTATTTGTGGGTGTATGGTTAGTGTTGCGTCGATACCTATGGTGTATGTGGCCTTTTCCCCGAAAACGCGAATGAGCTCCTTTCTTGCCTCTTCTATGTAGTACGCATTGGTATGGTATTTGTGCAAATGCGAATAGTCGAATTCGGGGAGCTTTGTGTCTTGGGCGACTTTGCATTCTGTTGCGGAAATTGCTTTATTTTGTTGCATTTGTTTTAGTACCCAATTACGTCGTCCTAATACCTTTTTATAGCGTGTCTTTTGGTGACTTGGCGCTTTGGGAAGGGAAGCCAAAAAGGCGGCTTCGGATAACGTTATTTCCTGGATTGACTTGTTAAAGTAGGTTTGTGCCGCAGTTGTTACACCGAAACTTCCGAGCCCTAGGTAAATTTGATTTAGGTATAGCTCTAAAATTTTATCTTTGCTTAGGGCGTTTTCGAGTCGGAATGCGAGGATGGCCTCTTTTATCTTGCGACTAATGCTGTGTTCATTTCCAACAAGGAACATTTTGGAGACTTGTTGTGTAATTGTGGAGCTTCCAATTGGCCCTGATTGCCAGCGATTGTTTAGTGTATTTAATATTATTGCCTTGATTAAACTTAACAAATCTACTCCGCAATGATTGTAAAAATTTTTATCTTCAGCAGAAATAAATGCGCGGATAAGGAGAGGGGGTATGTCCGACAAATGCGTATAGATGCGGCGCTCTTCTGCAAGGTCGTGAAGGGGGACTCCCATGCGGTCATATATTCGCGTAATTACGGGCGAATTGTAGTTTTTTAAGAATAAATAATCTGGAAGATTACGTCCGTATTTACAAAGGATAAATGTAACAATGCAACATAAAGAGGTTGAAAAAAATATTGAAACTTGGACCAGTCTTAGTAAAAGTTGGGCGATTTTTTTTAGAAATCCGTACATTTTGCGGGCAGGCTCGTTTGTGTGCGCATATCCCGGGGTCCCCAATGAGCGATCATTTGGGGGGTTATATCCCGGGGTCTCCAATGAGCGATCATTTGGGGGGTTATATCCCGGGATCCCCAATGAGCGATCATTTGGGGGGGGCGATACGGATGCTGACGAGCTTGGCGCGGCAGAGACAACATGTTTCGCTTTTGCAACAACAGTGGCAGAGGAGTCATTAGTGGAAGCAGAGTCTTCTTGCGTGCACTTAGTAGTCAACGAATTGTCTCCCAAGTGTAAATTAATAGTAGGAAATTTTAATGTTTTTTTTATTCGTATTAATGGAAACACGTGTCATCTAAAATTCTTCTACCCTGTAAAAAGTCTTGCGCTGTTAGAGAATAAAATCAAGCCCATGTATTTTTTTCGAAATTTGACTGAAGTAAAAATATCTGCATGTGAAACTTTATTTGCATGTCCCATCTAACGCGTGCCTATCCGGTGGTTCACAGATTGCAGAGATATAAATTGAATGATAGTAATCACTTGAATTGGTTTTCGCTATATACTTATTTCCCAAAAAGATTGCTGACTTTTTGGGCGGGCAAACGTTTACGGTACTTCCATTTCTTACCCATCTTCATTGACTCCTCCGGTCTCCTGGAGCATCAAATGCAGTAAATGATTACTTTCCAGCAGTTTTATCATACCATTAAGAGAGGCCCCTATTTTTTGATGGTTAAAAAGTGTTATGTCCCTTCAGAAGCGTTTAGATCAAGTACTACGAAGGCATACAGATATAAATACAGCGTTGGAGAAGTTGGACGAACTGACTCAAGCGGATGTAACGCGGCTGTCTAAAGAATTATCCCAGATATCCAAAATCGCAGACGAAATCCACGCTCTACGGAAAGCAGAGGCTGAGCTTAAGGCGTCGGAAGAATTGTCGCATGATCAGGATCTCGACCCAGACTTAAAGGAGCTAATAAATGACGACATTGAGCGTTTAAAGAAGCAAATAGAAGAGCAAAATCACAATATTCGTGTAATGTTGCTTCCAAAGGACAACAACGATGAGCGCAACGTAATCATAGAAATTCGCGCAGGAACAGGGGGGGATGAAGCGGGGCTGTTTGCTGCAGACTTATTGCGGATGTACCAGCGATATGCAGCGACTAAGGGGTGGACATTCGAATTATTGAGTAGCAACGATACAGGTGCAGGGTCCCTCCGGGAAGCAACAGCCACTATATATGGTACGGACGTATTCGCTCGGCTCAAATTCGAGTCCGGCGTTCACAGGGTGCAGCGAGTGCCAGAAACGGAGGCCAGCGGGCGCATTCACACTTCTGCTGCGACGGTTGCAGTTTTGCCAGAGGCGGAGGATGTGGACGTTGTCGTAGAGGATAAGGACCTGCAGATTGATGTGTTTCGCGCCTCAGGAGCGGGTGGGCAGCACGTGAACAAAACAGAGAGCGCAATCCGCATCACGCACATCCCAACGGGGTTAGTCGTTACGCAACAAGATGATCGGTCTCAGCATAAGAACAAGGCGAAGGCGATGAAGATTCTGCGAGCTAGGCTATATGACCTTGAAAACGAACGACTGAACTCCGAACGTGCTGCAGAGCGCAAAAACCAGGTCGGGCGCGGGGATCGATCTGAGCGCATTAGGACGTACAACTTTCCGCAAGGGCGCGTGACGGATCATAGAATCAACCTGACACTGTATAAGCTAGCTCAGATACTGGAGGGGGAGGCTTTGGACGAGCTTGTAGAAGCGCTCATTACGGATAACCAGGCCAGATTACTTGCAGCAGAAACGGAGTAGCACTACGACAGGTATACCTGCGAGGACTCATCTGAATATTCATGCGACCGAACTAAGCCCGCGTCATTTGAGGCGTGCACTGTTTTTGGAAGTATACCCCGGGGTCCCCAAAGATTGCGACCCGGAAAATTAAGGGGAGTACACCGGGGCCCCCAAAGATTGCGGCCCAGAAAACGAAGAATCGTAAGCGTAAAAGTGCCCCTGAAACCCGCAATCATTTGGGGATTAGGTATAAGCCTTTGACGGTTCCCAAAACCTGCAATCATTTGGGGATTGAATATACTCCGTACAATGAGCCATCAGATAATACATTTTCTATCTTTATAGGGATATGCCGCCCGATAGGGACGTTTTCCCCTTGAATAATAATCGGGAAAAAATGTTCTGTCTTACCAATATATGCCCCCGACGAGTGCGGAACAACATCAGAATAATCACAAACGTCTGCTGTGTTCAGTTGTTCGCAATCATTCGGAGTGTGAATACATTTTTTTGCATTAACGGCAGGACATGGTAAGGCGACACTTCCCTCGTATTCTTTTTCCACGAAAACATCCGATATGCTCCCCAATAGCGCCTTTTTTTTCGAAAAAGAGATCTTTTTTCCAATTTCTCGCAATTGCTGAGCTCGCGCAACTTTTACCTTCTGAGGAATTTTTTGTGGCAACGTATTTGCAACTGTTCCTGGGCGGTCAGAATACGGAAACACATGCAACAACGCGATTTCGCACTGCAAAATCAGGTCACACGTGTTTTCAAACATTTCCTGCGTTTCTCCCGGGAACCCAGCAATCACATCCGCCCCAAGCACAAGTTCCGGGCGCACCACGCGGATTCGTTCCGTCACGCGCAAAATGTCTTCTGGAGTGTGTCGCCTCTGCATGCGAGCTAGCACCGTCGCATCCCCAGATTGAAGGCTCAGGTGCCAATGTGGTAGGACGCGCTTATTGTGCATGGCGTCGAATAGTGACTCATCCACTTCTGACGGGTCTAAGGATGACAGACGCATCCGCACATCTTCCGGCAACGCCTTTAACAGCGCATCGATTAATCGGCCAAGAGTGAATCCGTCGTAATCATAAGAACAAATATTTACGCCAGTTAAGTTTATTTCCTTATATCCTTGATCAACAAATTGCTGAGCTTGTTTTAATATTTGGCTGAACGGGAAGCTAACAGACTTGCCACGTGCAATTCTCGTTACGCAAAATGTGCAAAAATTGTCGCATCCTGTCTGAATTTGCAAGAAAGCGCGCGATTTTCCTTCAAACCTCGGAAGAATTTTGGAAGAGTACATTGGCAGCGGATTGGGCGCAGGGCGGCCGATTGAGGGCATGTTTGTATTAATAGCAGAATTTGAGTTTGTTCTAATATTCGCGCCAGCCATTATATTTGCGCTTTCTGTACTACCACTTCCACTAGAAATGCGAACACTTTCATCTATAGAATTAGTATTCGCCCCCCCCGTAACCATATTAGCAAAAGTCTGTGCATCGTTTTTGTGTTCATTCAATATAACGCAATCAACCTCAGGCATCTGCTCGTATGCATGCGTATTCGTTGTCGCAGCACACCCTGTGACAATGATGCGCTTATCCGGATGTTCGAACTTTAGCTTGCGAATCCTTTGGCGCGCTTGGCGTTCGGCCTCGGCTGTTACTGCACAAGTATTCACTACAATTACATCATTTATATCGTGTTCATCCAAAATATTCTTAATCTGTTCAGACTCAACAGTATTTAATCTGCATCCAAATGTAATGACTTGGCGATTCGTTTCATTCGACATTGCTATCCTTTATTAGATTTTTAAACGACTGCGTACTAAACTTAACGCAGCATCACACATTTGCTCTATTGTTAAACCTGACGTATCCAATAACAGCGCATCAATGGCTTGGCGGAGCGGCGCAATTGCACGCAGCGTATCGTTCGCGTCCCTTTCCTTCACTGCGTAGATATATTGTTGCAGCAATGGCTCTTGAGGGTTGTTTGATTCTTGGGCCGTTTGTACTCGGCTGTCCTCTAGCATACGACGATGCGCACGAGTCGTAACGTCCGCTGTTACAAACAACTTCACATCAGCGTTTGGGTATATTACCGTCGTGGTGTCTCGTCCATCGATTACGACGTTGCCTTCTAACAGCCTTATTGCAGTGTTTACGCCGTGTCGTATTTCTGGACGTTGGCTCATTTTTGATGCAACACCTGCACATGATTCTGTTTTTAATGAAGGAATAATGTGCTGAGGGTCTTCTCCTATTTGTAGGTAGTGCATGATTGGTGCGAATAATGTTGTTAAGTTAGAACTGTTGGGCTTGTCAGATTTATCGAGTGAATACATGCACTCTATAGCGTCTTTATATGCAACCTCGTGTAAATCACAATACGCCAAATATCGGTAAAATAATCCAGAGTCCACGTAAATCCAGTTTCCGTCAGGGCCGCTCAACCTATTTGCCAGAAATTTCGCGATAGTTCCCTTTCCAGACCCAGCAGGGCCATCTATCGCAATTGTGCGTGATATCTTTGTTCCAGTTCTATTTTGTTCCACTTTTATTCTTGTGTTCGTCGCAGATCCACCCCCGATTATAGATGATCCATTCAGGGAATAAAAACAGATATTCAAAGGGAAATTTTGGTATTTGCGCTTGCATTAGTAAAAAAAATCTAGAGGCCGTTTGAAAATATATAGGGGGTTCCAGTTAATGTGGGCCGAAATTTGAATAATAATAAGCGTTTGTTGGGTAAAAAAAAGTGTGCGATCATTTAAGGGTTGAATCTTCCTGAATTTTCAGGTATTATAATCGAAGTATTCATCAGTTTAGCTAAGCGAAAGCACTTTATACACCTTTACTGAAGGGAAGTCTCTCAAAATAGTAGGTATGTTCGGTTTTTTTAATATTTTGAAGTATTTTTCTTGACATATATTGCTATAGCCTGTCATTATAAGAGTAGGGGGAATTTCTAATGAGAGGTTTTGAATATGAATAAAACACAAAAAATGAAAAATGCCTTGTTGGCTAGTTGTTTACTTTGTTTAGGCGTAGACTACACTGACGCTACCCAAGACCGTACACAGCTACAAATTCATGTTGACCAGCAGAGAGAATACGCTGTTATTAATGATAGTCAGGATTTAGATACGCTTATAAATGAGTCAAGGGATTCAGTGTATATCCCTAATGGGTTATACCACTTTTGGGTTTATGGGGGTAATGTAAGTAACATAAGATTCATTAAAGTAGAGGACGGTACGAAAGGGATTGATTGTTTTTATCATTGGTTCAAGAATCTGGTGGGTATTGTGCTGCCGGATAGTGTAACCAGTATTGACAAAGATGCTTTTTCGGGATGCTCGTATTTGAACATAAGAACTCTCCCAAAGAAACTAGCAAGTATTGGGAGTTTGGCTTTCTTTGGATGTGAATCTTTGGCGATAGAAGAGCTCCCAGGTACTCTACTTTCTATTGGAGAGGCTGCTTTTTATAAGTGTAAAAATCTCAAAAAATTGACTGTAAAAAACGATATTGGGAGTATTGGAACTGCAGCGTTTTGCGAAACAGGATTAACG
>JAISRQ010000048.1 GCA_031273545.1 Holosporales bacterium | reverse complement strand
CGGGTGAGGCAAGGTATTAGGTATAACCAGTTGCAATTTAGGGCAAGCCATTATAATCAAAATGCCGGCAAACTGTCGTATATTGGCACAAAAATCGCCCATATAAGCCATATCAAAATTACCCCAAATAGCGTCAGCAACGCCGGCTGAAGCAATGCTATACGACGCTGAACCTTATCTATAAACAGTTGCATCTCTAGTTGCGCGCCCTGTGCGAGCATATCCCCAAGCAAGCCGCACGATTCGCCTATTTCTGCGAATTTTGCTGTGCTGTCCGGAATGAGGGGGGCGTGCTGCATCGCGCAATGTAACGGTTCGCCGCTAACGACCCTTTGCGTTATGCCCTTTATTGTTTTTTTTAAAACGGAGGACTTCGTTTGTTCCATAGATAGAAGAAGAGCATCCTTCACACTAATTCCTGATTGCAATAATATTGCGAAACCATTGAGCCACAAAAGCCCGCTAGAGCTTGTTCCCTTCGCAAGGCTAGGGCAAACCAACCGCCAGCCCACGAACATCCCAATAAACACGCCAAAAACGCTAGCCATACACAAATATGGGTGCTGTATGGATAAATCAGATAACGCGAAAACAACAGACCTCGTCGCGCTCTCGCCAATGAACGTCCGCACGTTTGGGATAAGAACCCGCAAAGCAATCACGATAAACAACAAAATCGCAAACGATACGCAAATCGGGTAAACTACAGCTTTTTTTTGTTGTTTCTGGAGAATATCGCGCGTTTTGAAGTTTTGGCTTAGCATCGCACAAGTTTTTTCTAAGTTTCCGGTTTGCTCCGCGCGTCCGATTGTGTCGGAGACGAAAGAGTCAAACACGGAATGCCTCGCCAGCGCCTCAGCAAACGAATGCCCTTGCTTCATGTCAGCCAACGTTTCCGCCAGTATCCTTTTTACATGAGAAACATTTGTCGTCGATATCATTATATCTAATGCGTCCCTTAATGTTATTTTTTGGTTAAGTAAAAGCGCTAGTTGCTCAAAAAACAACGAAAGGTTCACGGAATTATTCGAAATCATGAACGGTGCATGCGCATTAATCTTGATTAGTGTCAGTCCCCTTTGCTTCAGCAGCGCGTCGACATTTTCTGAGCGCGCGGACTCTATGCTTCCGGTGGTAAGGTTTCCAGCTTTGTTCATTGCTTTGTAAAAATAAACAGGCATACGATATGTTTACGACCATGTATAATCTAAGTATATTCAGAATAGAACCAACTAGAATAAAAGGACAGAGGAAATATTAAGACTTACTACTCAAAAGACTATGAACTTTTTCTCCAAACAAACGTCTATACCGAGGCCCCCAAAGATTGCGGGCCAGAAAATGAATAATTGTAAGCGTTTGACCGCCTAAAAAAACCGTAATCATTTGGGGAGTGGGTACACTATTCTCCAAATTCTGGTCAACAATCTCCATGGCCCCAGAACCAGGAGAGGAAAGTCATAACTTGAAGAGAAATCATCAACATTCGGGGGAGAACCAGTTGGAGGACTCTTCTAGATAACTTTCCCTATTTAAATACTAACACAGTATGCAATACTTACTCGAGTATTATTTTCTAGGCAGTACCATATAAATGAATATAGGAAACGTACCTTTATCTATGCCCGTAATATTAGCACCAATGGCCGGCGTTACAGACTATCCATTTCGAACAATTGTGAAAAGCTTTGGAGCTGGGCTTGTTTGCTCTGAGATGGTTGCCAGCCGAGCTGTTATCGAAGCATTAAAAAACAAAGCCGTAAGAGAGCGCCTTCATTTTTTTGACGCCTCCAAAGAGCCCCCTCCTGTCTCTGTTCAAATTGTAGGAAACGACCCCCAAATAATGACAGAGGCGGCCCAATTTAATGAACAGCTAGGTGCCTCCATCATAGACATAAACATGGGGTGCCCCGTAAAAAAAGTAGTGAACATAGACTGCGGTGCAGCGCTTATGAAGGACGAGGCCTTAGCCACAAACATAGTGCGAGCCATAGTGAAAGCTGTTCGTGTGCCAGTTACCGTGAAAATCCGCCTAGGCTGGGACATGCAACATCTGAATTGCGTAAACATTGCCCGAATTGCAGAGAGCGAAGGCGCAAGTGCGGTGGCTGTTCACGGAAGGACGCGCTCTCAATTTTACGAAGGTGCGGCTGACTGGGGGATGATTGAAAAGGTCAAACGCGCAGTATCTATTCCTGTGATCGGAAATGGGGACGTAAAGAGTGTGGAGGACGCGGCAAAACTGATGGGTGTGTGCGATGCTGTGATGATTGGACGCGGAGCCTGCGGGCGCCCGTGGTTGCTGAATCAGGTTGGCGCATTTTTGGACTCGGGGACGGTGGGGGACGTAGATGAGGCGACTGTGCGAAGAACCATCCACGAACACTTGAAGCTAATGATAGAAATGTACGGCGAATACAAAGGGGTACGGCTTGCACGGAAGCACCTAGACTGGTACAGCAAGGGGCGCACTGGGTCTGCTGCATTTCGCGCCGTGGTTAACACGCAGGAAACAGCGGAGGACTTGCGACGGCTGATCGACAATTTTTTCTACTGAGAATCACTTTCAAAAACTGTTGAGCTATAACGACTGACCCGCTCTACAAATGGTTGCGAACCGTTGAGCCAGGCAAACCTTGTGATCACTCGATTCCATATCCGTGATTATTTGAGGGAGCCTAGTATATTTTTTTTTATATGAGAAGTCGGATTTTCAATTGATTCCTCTTTTAAATTGTACTATACATTAATGCATAGTTAATTTCATTTAGAGAGTTTTTTATGTTAAAGAAAAATTACGTAGCAGCATCCTTTTGCTTGCTTTTCTGTGGCAGCGCAATAGGTTCTGCCCCATCGCCAACTATGCAAGAAGCGCAATGGAATTTAGCCAATGCATCAGCAACGATTTCCCAAATAGAGAATAGGATAGTAACATTAAGAGATGAATTGATTCCTATGGAATATTGGGATGATATCTTAGAAGCAAACGTACCGTCCCTTAGACAATTGAGAGAGTCTATACAAGCTTTACAAGAACAAATAGATGGCCGAATTGGTGCTTTACAAGAAGAGGAGTCTTTGTACAACAGCTGCAACCTCGAGTTAGAAGAACTGGAAAGAAGTTTGAATAGTTTGGGGGACACCGATCCTGAATTGAGCGAACGACTGACGGAAGAAATGGACTATTATAGACGAGAAATGAACGATGCGTTAAGTAGAGCGCAAAATCATAGAGATATTATAACGAGGGATCAGCAAGCCTTGGCAAGAGCTAATAACGAAATGGAGCAACTTAGTCAGCAGATTGAGGGAGTTATGAACGAGAGGATGCGGAGTTTAAGTGTAATAGGAGAAATTGCAAATTTAGACTCTCTATTATCAGAATACTTGCAGGCACAAGCATATTGGGCTGGCGTATTGAATGGCGAATAAACAATAGTAGAGGGAAATAGTATTGTAAATGAAACGTTTGTGAAAGAACAGAGAGAAAATATCAAAGTTATAGATCCAGGTACTTTTGTCCTCAAGGAAGAACCAAATTGCAGTAAACGTGGCGGTGTGTAATGAGTACGACTTGCACGGAAGCACTTGGATTACAGCTGGGCACTGGGTCTGATGCGTTTCGCGCTTGTGGTTAACACAGGAGATAGAGGAGGGGTGCAATGGTTAGTCTACGACCTCTTGGCAAGGAATACGGGAAATCAATACTCCTTGGGGCATAAGATGTAGATTTTAAAATTCGATTGTGATATAAAATATCTAGACTGTAGGCATCTAGAGACCTTAAATTATGAAATTGAGCACATTACTACTCAGAATGAGCGTGGCCATTGTTACATGCTTGAGTCAACGTACATATGCAAGTCGGGATATCATAGAAAGAAACGAAATAAAAGCAGGCAATATTAAGTACGTGATTGAGCGCTATAAATCAGGTGACAGGACTATAAAGGCGACGGCACTTCAAGGCGAAGCCTTTGTCGCCCCGAGAAATCAAATTTGCCTTAAAGGGGAAGCGCTTGCCGTTACGCACTTGTTCTTTGACGGAGAACGCCGCAACGCAGGAAGCCCCGCAGCAAATGTGTGCATCCCACGTTCGATTACCCATCTTCATTCCATTGAGAAATACCCCATATCTAGCGTCACGTTTGAACCCGAGAGTCAATTGACAACCCTGACTTGGTTCGTGTTTTCTCGCGCTAATTTCTCGAGCATATGTGTCCCTGCTAGTGTTAAGGCACTTCGAAGCAGCTGCTTGAGTAATTGCCCCAACCTACGCAGTGTTACATTCGAACAAGGAAGTCAACTCGAAACTATAGAGCGTAACGTTTTTTCTCACGACATTCGCTTAAAAGCAATACGCATTCCAGCAAAAGTAACCGTCCTTGAAAGGGGATGTTTTCGCGAATGCACCAAATTAGAATTAGTCGAATTCGAAAAGGATAGCGAACTAGTCTGCATAGAAGCGATGGCGTTCAGTTTGTGTTCAAGCTTAAAAAGTATAGCTATTCCTGACAGTGTCGAAACACTTCAATATGGTTGCTTTGAATGGAGCGGACTAGAAGAAGTTACATTCGGAAAGAATAGCAGGTTACAGAACTTAGGTCAGGCTTTTCGGATGAATGATTATTTACTGAAAATAGCCATTCCTTCTAACGTTAGAAAACTTGAGGACTCATGCTTCAAGAACTGTTACAGCCTTGAACAAGTTACTTTTGCCGCTGACAGTAAGCTCGAATCTATAGGAAGCGACACTTTTACTGAATGCTTTAACTTAGCTACGATAACGATTTCCGCAGGCGTGAAGCGCGTTCCCATCAATTGTTTCAATAAGTGTGGTTTGCAGTCAGTGATATTCGAATCTAACGAACCTATCGTTATAAAGCGTCAAGCCTTTTATAATTGTCCAAATTTGCAATCAATTACATTCAAAGGTCAGGGGCTTATCACTATAGATAGCGGCGCCTTCAGATTTTGTCCGAACCTAACTGAGATAAACACTTCCGCAGACATTAAGGTGAATGAATTTGAGGAGGATCGTGATTTTTTCTCAATTATCCACCACGGAAAGGAACTTATTTTTGAAAAATAAATATATTCAAACTTTATCAAATTCTGGATTTTTGTTGAAAGCAATAATACACATTGTTCCAATAGTACATTGATTTTCCCAATCATTGCTCAAATCTAGGGTTTGACCGCTATTTGGTATGTGCTCACTCCACAAGCGATTTCAGTTTTTTGAGCCCGTAAAACTCTTACGATTCTTCATTTTCTGTCCCGCAATCTTTGGAGGCCCCGGTTATATCCCGGAGCCGCAGTATTGAACCCTTCGGTGTGTGTGCTGGCAATATACAAAGGCAGTGCACTAGAAAGAAGTCGAAAAAAATGAGCCCGTACCCCTCCACCGCCCTTTGACCCTATCACAAAAAGATTAATGAAACGTTAATGCTAAAAAACAGTAAATTTGCAGTTAACGGCTCTTTAACTTTTTTCTGCTAGGCTTTATGGGCGGTGGTGGGGTGCGGGCTCCTTTTTTGGCCGCCTTTTGGCTCCTCTATTTGGCCGTCTTTTAGCCTTTGGGTTCCTCCTCTATTCGCGCCCTCTCGGTCTTCTTAACAGCCATTTTCCCCCTCGATTCTTTCATGAGCCAGCCTTCCCCCCGCGCCTCAAATGGTTCCGGCTTGTGAATGCTGGACAGGCAGAGGGGCTTCCTCCTTTTGACCTTGCAACAAGTATTGTCTTCGTGAGGCCCCTCTTATTTCTTTTCGATTTCTCGTAAGCCACCGGAGATTCCAAATATTGCAGATCAAAATCTGAATAATCGTCAACGTTTATTTCGTTCAAAAGTCCGCAATCATTTGGATAGTGGGTACAGGCTTACATTTATTTTTGAATTGGGTATACAAGAATTTGTTCACCATTCTTGAACGCAATTGAGTGCATTTTGTGGCAATCCCTAAAGCACCCACGAGGAGGATTCGCTGCTATGGGAAAGACTACTTTACTCAGGTTTGTGCAACCTTGAAACGCGCTTTCCGCAACAGAAGTAAGTTGGCTTTCGTCTTCAAACATAACTGACTGCAAGCTAGAACAACCTTTAAAGCAATCGGAAGGAAGGTGTTTTACGCCTGCAGGAATGGTTATCGTGATTAACTTTGCGCACCCAGCAAAAGCGGAATGTCCGATGAAGCTGACCTGACTCCCCGCCGAAAAAGTTATTTCCTCTAAGTTATAACAACCTTCAAAGCACGACTCGTTAATCATCCCAACTCTAAAAGGGATAGTTATCTTCTTTAAGCTATGGCACCAAATAAAAACTGAGCTGCCTATGCGGCAAAGTTCACTATCCTCACCGAACGTAATTTCTTCCAACCCACTACAAAATTCAAAAGTTGAATCTCCAATCACTGTGACCCCGCTAGGAATAGCCATCTTTTCTAATTTGGCGCAGTGTGAAAAAGCCCTATGTTGTATGGCTACCAGCTTACTATTATTTTCGATTGTGACCGTTCTCAACCTACTGCAGCCATTAAAACAACCATACCCAAGTACTCTTACGCTTGCGGGAATACGTATATCGGTTAGACCATCGCATAACCAGAAAGTAAATTTCTCTATATTTTGGAGCAGACTTCCTTCACAAAAGGTAACTTTCTCCAGACTACGACAGCCGCCAAAACAAGATGCTCCAAGCTTTGTCACGCTGGCAGGAATGTGTATGCTTGACAAACGAGAAAACTGAAAAGCCTCATCACCTATCGTTGTTAGTTGGCCTTCCGATTCAAAAACGATAACAGACAATAGAGTGCGGTCGTCTTTGCTACCGTAAATTGATAGGACTGAACGTGAGACACAGACGTTCCGAACAGTATTATCAATGTTAGAATCTCGCTCAAAAGTCAAAGACGTAACAGGAAACGCTTGGCCCCTATTATAAATCCGGTTCCTTACAAATACGCTCAATAAGTCGTCCTTATGTACGATTGCATCTGCTTCCATTTCCCTTTGTATGTACAGGATCCCGTCTATGCAAATGCCCGATTCGGCCCTGTTATTTACACGTGTTTGCAAGTGAAAAGGACGGAACATTGCGTGTATATTTTGAGTCAGGCATGTAGCGATGGCCATGCTAGCTCTGATTAGTAAATTATTTAATTTCATAATTGAAGTGATAGTAATAGTGGTACGCAAGAGCTATTCTAGCACAAGGAATCAGACAATCCTAGTCATATCATACAAGAAAAGAAATGATTCTTGCGAACAATCCACCTTATGTCCTATTACAAAAACGTTAATAGGCCGTCAATATAAAAAAATTAAATATTATCTTTTTCCATTACTATTCCTTAACCTTTTTCTGTTAGGGAGAACGGTGATGGTCGGGGGATGGAGCCTCTTCGTTTTTTATGCCGGTCTCGCTCCAAACCCCACCGAGCCAATTTTTAAACGGTAACACCGACATCAAAAACCAACAACGCTTCAACAAATAATAATTTCAATAAGTATTGTACACAAAACCCCCTATTCAGTAATATGAAGAGTATAGGCAACAAAAGGGGCGCATGTGGTAAGAGTCGTTTGTCAATTCGTTGTGCTCATATTTGCAGCAATCGTTATCTCCTTTTTAAACGGAACGATCCAAATACAAACGCCAACATATTCAAAAAAGCTCCCCCTCTTATTAGCAGGGGAAGTCGCGTTGTTCGCGTGCGTTGCCTCCATTTTCCTTTACAACTGTTGGATTTACGTGTGGGGCCTCCCCCATAAATTAAAAGACTTATTACAAAAAATTAAGAAAAATGACGAGGACCAGCGCATCATTAATGGCGCATACGCTGCGATTGGGGGCATAAGTCGGCCATTCGTCTTTTCAAATGAAGATATTGCTAGCACTGACCCAAAACTCGCAATATGCCAAGCCCTCATTGCAGATAAGTGCGCTGACATGGAAACGTTGAAGCTCGTCGCAAACATGATGATTCTAAGCCCCCCCCTCGAAGCGCTGGGGCACATATATTTGGCAAAGGTGCATGAGCAAGCTAACAACTGGAAAGAGGCTCTGCGCGAGCTTTTGGCAGCGAAAAGTGTGGCAGACAAGGCTTTGCATTCAGTAATTCAGGCTCGCCTTTTCCTTGCATATTTGAAAAATATCCCCAATGTTGACTATGCAGAGTTTGTGCTGTCACGGAAGCATGTGGCAATTTTATTCGCTAAAACGGGGACGCCAGAGCTGCTGACTCGGGCATATGATTTGGATCCTACTAACATCGACGCCGCCTGTCATATGGCAGAAAAGTGGAGCGAATCCGTTAGCATAAAAAAATTAATATCCCTGATTCAATCGCGTCCAAACCTCATGGTCGTGAATAAAATTGTGTCGATAAACTCAAAATTAAACAAATTGGAGATTTACGAAAAAATAAAATCCGCACTATTACAGCACGCAAACGACCCGGAAGCGTTATATATACTAGGAAAAAGTGCAATGGCAGCTGGACTGCGCGGGGAGGCAATACACTACGCAAGCGAGCTTGAGGCATTCTGGGCCCCGCTAATTAGTCCGCGCGTACGTGAGTTGAAGCGCACAAGGACTGAAGGTGTGAGAACAGAAGGTATAAGCGTTTGTAGGGGAATTGAAGCAGGCGGCCCCCTCGCCACAGCAGCAGGGACGAGCGCAGGCTCATGCGTTGGAATCGACGTATATGAATGCAAAAACTGCCACGCTCACGTTGCATCTTGGGAGAGTTATTGCGCTCAATGTGGGGAAGTTGATTCTCTAGCGTGGCGCGTTGTCGTGTGTTAGAGTTGGCGGTGGTGATTTTTCAGACCGCAATATTTTAGGCGCCACAGTTGTTTTAATAAGGAAGTATATATGGATCGTCAGCTATTGGCTCAAAATGAATCGCCGAACTCGGAAATTACAGGGAGCGCTGCGCCAGATGAGCTGGAAAGGCCTGATCTTTCTACAGAATCGTTGGATGCGGCCCCCCAAATGGATCTCTCTGCAGAATCCTTGGATACGGACATTCCTACAACGCCGCTAGATGCAAACTTTTTCACCAAGCCACGTGCGCCGCTTTCTCCAGGCTTGTTCATAACCTCGACCCCCATAGGCAACTTAGAAGACATAACACTTAGAGCCCTCAGGGTGCTTCGCTCGTGTGACCGTATCGTCTGCGAAGACAGTCGCGTAAGCATGAAACTCCTGAATACATACCAAATAAAAAAGCCATTAATAGCATATCAAGACCACAACGCAAATGAAATTCGCCCACAAATAATTGCACATTTACAAAATAAAGAACGCATAGCGTTAATAAGTGACGCGGGAACGCCGTTGATTGCAGACCCAGGCTTTAAGCTGGTCAGGGAATGTCACGCATTAAACATAAAAGTGACAACGGTTCCTGGGGCTACATCGCTAATATCTGGGGCAATTTTATCAGGGTTCCCGACTCATGCGCTGACGTTCCTTGGTTTCGCAAGCAACTTAACGGAATCAACAATCGAAAATTGGCGCAATGCGGATACGACATTAATATTTTTCGAGTCGCCACACAAGTTACTCGGAGAATTAAACAGACTAAGGACCTTGTTTAACAACCGACATGTTGCTGTCGTTCGGGAAATAACGAAGCTGCACGAAGACGTAAGACACGGGTCGTTTGACGAGCTAATTGAGCATTTCTTAAATAAAGAGCCTAGGGGAGAGTTTATTATCGCGCTATCGCCCCCAATACAAGAGCAAGTGGAGCCGGAGATGTTGGACGCCGAACTAAAGGCGACGATGCAGGCGATGTCGTTGAAGGATGCGGTGTTGCTTATTTCTCAAAAACTAAAGATTCAGAAAAGCAGAGTGTATAAGCGGGCAATTGAGCTATCTCAAAGTTCTCAGTGATTTCAATGAACAATATGCCAGGAAACGTCAAAATAAGCTTCTCTAAAAAAACCATAATCACCTGTAGGAAATGACAGGTTCTTATGAAGAAACACAAGAATGACTTAACTATTTGACGTAGACCGATGTATACTGAGCTCAGCGGTGTTGGTGTCGTTGCGTAGTTAGTTCTGTGTTGTTATTGGAGGTTTTATGCATATTCGTGTGAATAGGGATGTTTTGTTGACGGCCTTTTCCCATAGTCAAAGCGTTATAGAAAAGAGGACGACTTTGTTGATTTTGGGGCACACGCTTATTCAAGCACAAGGGGAAAGCGTTGTTGTCGTTTCCACGGATATGGTGTTGTCGTTGTCCGAGAGTTTCCCATGCGAGGTTCTGGAAGCAGGGGGTCTGTGTGTTCCGACTATTTTGCTTTATGAAATATTGCGTAAGATCAAGCCGAATGTTCCAATAGATATAATGTGCAGCGAACAGTCTACTCAAGTAGTGCTGTCGGCGGGACGCTCTCGCTTTGAGATTCCGTTTGTTTCATCAGATGAGTTTCCACGCGTGCTACAGGAGGGGAATGAGTATTCGTGTCGCTTCACGATGCCTGCGCCTTTGCTGAAAAATATGTTAGAAACGGTGCGCTTTGCCATGGCTACGGATGAGATGCGTTATTCGCTCGTTGGAATTAATTTGTCATACGAATCAGAGGCAAACGTACTGAGGGCCGTTGCGACTGATAGGCATCGCCTCGCAAGCATAGAGATGCCCGCCCCAGCAGGCTCAGAAAGCATGCCATCCATTATTATTGGCAAAAAGGTCATAGGCGAGATGGTAAAGCTTCTAGATGAGGCAAGGGAACCTGTATCGCTTGCGGTATCCGAAACGAGGATTGAGCTAACGGTAGCATCCGATAATAGCGTAGCGGTACTAGGATCGCGCTTAATTGATGGAGCATTCCCGGCTTATCAGGCGATTTTGAATATCCAACACGAAAAAAAGCTCGTTGCCGGAACCAAGATATTTGCAGAAGCGGTTGACCGCGTTGGGACCGTGATAAACGACAAGCTGCGCATGATTAGGCTTGTTTTGTCTCGTAATTTGATGAAGTGCGTAGCAGTTGCCGGAGCAAGCGCAAACGGAGCAGCAGATGAAGACATTGACATAGATTACGATTATGAAGACACCATGGAGCTAAACTTTGATGTGCGTTACCTGTTAGATATCGCTCAGCACGTTAGCACGGACGAACTAGAGATTTCACTCTCAAGCCAAGATGTTGCAATCGCGGTACGTCCTGTTGGCTTGAGTGGCGTGTTCTTTGCGCTGATGTCGATGACCCCAACCGAAGGCTGAGGTCGCCGTGTCATGTGTAACCACAAAAAATTAATGTGGAAGTTTAGACTCCCCCTAACTTTCACTTAGCCTTTAATACCGCGTCCATTAGGGGGTTTTTTCGACCTACACCGCCTTGCCACCACTCCCCGAATGATTGCGGGTTTCTGAGGTAGTCAAACGCTGGCGAACTGAATGTTGTCGTTTTAGCCATCAAACGTTAGCTAGTCTTCCATTAGTCCCATTAAGTCTATTCCCCTATTTCCCAAAAATACAGATCTAGGGTCGTCGGTCTTTTTTACCAAGTATTGAAAAATACGACTAGCCGCATCTAAGTTTTTACCAGGTACACCTTTCCCCTCTAGTAAGTACCTCCCATACAGGTACCACGCACAAATATCTTTTTCTTTACACAAATCCTTAACGATTTCAGTGTCATACTTACCTACATAACAACAATATGCAAACCAACGATCTATCATTTCGGCACCACGTTCAAAGCAACTAAACATCTTTTCTTCTGATACATCAATGGCATTCCTATTACTTAATTGTTCAACACGAAAATTTGTTTGATGTGCGGTATTCCTAGGATTTCCCCCGACTACATTTGCTACACCAACAGCGTCACCTGCAACGGCAGTTCCTCCACAAAAAGAAACAAAGACCAACGAAAGGCATAAAGCTCTACAAAACGAAATCTTAAAAATTCGAGACAACATATTATAATCATTTAAAAAAAACACTAAACTTGGTTAACTTATACCACCGTCAACATGCGAAATCAACAAAAAACATCAATGACGC
The DNA here is from genome assembly GCA_031273545.1 of Holosporales bacterium. Lineage (GTDB taxonomy): Bacteria > Pseudomonadota > Alphaproteobacteria > BNTO01 > BNTO01 > JAIRNK01. The sequence continues at coordinate 5,932 of JAISRQ010000048.1, read as the reverse complement.
ACCTTTCTCGCATTCGCTTTTTCTACGAAGTGAAATAAAGCTCATCCTTTTCGTGAGGTCAATTGTTTACAAAAGATTTGATAATTTCCGAGTGATTGCGCACAAAGTGCATATGCGCTACTCTTCAAAGTAGCTTTTTTGTTAAGAAATTATCACATTTGGAGCTTCTTTTTTCATTAAAAACTCCCACACTAGATGAGCATGCCGCTCCCAAATGCTTACGAACTTTTTGGGAAAGAAAAGCTTACGATTCTTCAATTTTTTGTCCGAAACCTTTGGGGACTCCGGTATACATAGGTAGGTTCTAATATGGCAATTGATAATTTACACCATATGAAAACGACTTCTCAGGGTAATGTCTACATTCGTTGGGAGCTCCAGAGTATATGAATTGGTCCGGGGTCTTATTTATAAATGGGGTCCTCCTCACCACGGTTGGAATACTCATGTGTATTCCCATTCTTTTTGAATTTTGCATAACGGGAAACATCCAAATTAACGATTTTCTCTTTCCAATTGGTGGATGCATGTTTATTGGGTTGTCGTTGTTTTTTGCGAATAAGCGGTCGAACAATATTCAAATAGGCAGCACGGATACATTTCTATTAACCTCATTAACTTGGTTTATTTTGCCTATATTTGCGGGGCTTCCGTTTTTTTGTTGTAAGCCATTAGAGCTATCGTTCATTGACTCGTGGTACGAAGGTGTTGCCGCGCTAACGACAACGGGAACCACAGTAATCCGCGACATGTCGCTCATGCCCCGTTGGATTGTTGCATGGCGATTTTTGCTAAGTTATGTTGGGGGCGTAGGGATGATCCTCATGGGAATGATCATTTTCCCAATTTTGCGCATAGGAGGAATGCAACTGTTTCGGACAGAGTCGTCTGATAAAAACGAAAAAATTATGCCAAGTGTCGCTCAAATTGCAGCATGGATCGTGGGAATATATTCTGGGTTAATTGCGATATCTTTCGTATTACTTAGGCTTACTGGACTGCCACTCGAGGAATCTATTTGCTATGCGATATCAACAATTTCAACAAGTGGCTTATCAACTCATGCGGATTCATTGGCGCATTTAGATAATGTATGGAGCGAAATCGTCATGCTTTTGAGCATGATTTTAGGTGGAAGCTCGCTTATCTTATTTATAAAAATGCTAAAAGGTAACTTTGGTTTAATGAAAAAAGATCCTCAATTAAGGGGGTATTTTGAGGTGCTGGCGGTATTTGCACTGTTAACGACATTTCTAAGGTGGTATAATAGTGACCTATCTTTAATTAGTAGTTTAAGAGAAGGCGTGTTTAACTCGGTTTCATTTATAACAACTACAGGATTATTTAATAGTAATTACGAACGATGGGGCGAATTTGCGGCAGTATTGTTCCCGCTAATGAGTCTTATTGGCGGTTGTACGGGGTCAACGTCTGGCGGGATCAAAATATTCCGATTCCAAATCCTCTTCGCGTGCGCCAAAACGCATATATTGCAGTTGCGGCGGCCACATGGCGTTTTCATTCCTATGTACAATGGACAAAAGGTAACTGAGTCAATTGCCGCATCTATTTTTGTTTTTATTGCGCTGTATATATTTACAATTGGAGTAGCATCCCTACTATTAGCGTCTTACGGACTTGATTTTGAAACGTCGCTGTCTGCTGCGATTGCTGCTGTTGGAAATGTTGGCGTTGGGGTCGGGCGCTTGGTTGGCCCTGGAGGCGCGCAAATTTCAATCGCGTGGGGCGCAAAGGTTGTGCTGATTGCGTGCATGATTCTAGGGCGGCTTGAGTTGCTGACGTTGCTGACGTTGCTGGTGCCGTCGTTTTGGCGTAGGTAGGAGAAGGGTTATTGGAGGCCCTACCCCAACCACCACCTTTAACCCTATCACAAAATAGTTAATGGGCCGTCAATGATAGAATTTATCTAAAATGCGTAATTTTTAACCTTCACGATTCCTTAACTTTTTTCTGTTAGGATAAAAGGTGGTGGTTGGGGTGGAGGCTCATTATTTTTCTCGATCTATCCGGGGGCTCTATTCAGCTATTACTCCTAGTCCTAACTCCTATTCCATTCCTCCCCTCTTCTCTCATATCCTATCTTCCCCTTCACTTCCCAACTATTCATTTTCTTATGGAGAGCGGGTACGCCCCAAAATTATCTGCTACTATTATGTCAGTTTAGTATTGAACACGGCACATTATGTATTCGTTTAGAAGCGTTGAAGCTAAGTGGCAAAAAATTTGGGAAGAGGAAAAAGCAGACGCGACGCCAACCACGTCGCCACTTGACAAGAAGTGCTATGTCCTTGAGATGCTTCCGTACCCATCTGGGAAGATTCACATGGGACATGTGCGGAATTATTGCATAGGTGACGTATTGGCGCGCTTAAAAAAGGCGCTGGGGTACAAGGTATTACACCCCATGGGCTGGGACGCGTTCGGGATGCCTGCCGAAAACGCCGCCCTTCAGAACGGAACGCACCCAAAAACATGGACGTATAAAAACATAGAAGCAATGAAAAAGGCGCTCATCCCGCTGGGGCTTTCGTACGATTGGGACAGGGAGCTTGCTACGTGTTCGGAAGAATATTACGGACACGAGCAACGGATCTTTATTGAAATGTACGAAAAAGGGCTAGTATACCGGAAAGATTCGTGGGTGAATTGGGACCCTGTGGATAATACAGTTTTAGCAAATGAACAGGTAATTGACGGAAAAGGGTGGCGATCTGGAGCGGATGTTGTAAAAAAACAGCTGCAACACTGGTGTTTGCGCATCACGGACTATGCAGAGGAATTGTTGGGGAACTTAGACTCTTTGCGTGGAACGCGTTCTTCTGAGCAGGATGCTGCCCGAAATGAACAATGTGCGAGCACTCCTCACGATGAAGACTCAAGCCCCGCCTCTCACAGCGACACATCCAACGCATCCTCATCAAAGCGTTCGCAATCATCATCCTCCTCCTTGCCCAATACTGAGGGATGGCCTGAAAAAGTATTAATCATGCAAGAGAACTGGATCGGCAAATCCGAAGGCGCCTCCATAAAGTTCGAACTCATCAACAGCCCAAAGTTAACAGGCTTTGACGATCCTGAGCTGCTTATATTCACGACACGTCCAGAAACGCTATTTGGCGCAAGCTTTTGTGCTGTTGCTCCTGGGCACCCTTTGGTCGCGTTTTTAGCGTCAGAAGACCCAGCTTTGGCGAAATTTGTTTGCGAGTGCCAAAAGATTCCCGCCACAGAAAGCGCACAAAGCTTGGCTGAAAAGAAAGGGTATGATACAGGCATATTTGTAAAAAATCCGCTCAGCCCAACGGAACATATCCCCGTTTTTGTGGCCAATTTTGTGTTGATGGAATATGGCACAGGCGCAATATTCGGCTGTCCTGCTCATGACGAGCGCGACTTTGACTTTGCAACGAAGTACAACATACCAATCAAACGAGTAATTCAGCGTAGTCACGACGATGCTCCAGCGCTTCCATATGTGGAAACAGTTGGAACGATGGTCAATTCTGGGTTTTTGGATGGCTTGTCCGTTCTCGACGCTAGGAAGAAAGCGTGCGACCACATAGAGCAAACAAAATCAGGCGAGAGAAAAACCACATATAGACTACGGGATTGGTCCGTTTCACGGCAGCGCTATTGGGGCTGTCCAATTCCAATGATTCACTGCTCCAAGTGCGGCATCGTCCCAGTCGCCAAGAAGGATTTGCCTGTCGTGCTCCCGGATGACGTGGACTTTAAAGAACCTGGCAACCCCTTGGACAAACACCCAACCTGGAAGCACACGACATGCCCAGTTTGTGGACATAACGCCACGAGGGAAACGGACACACTTGACACATTCTTTGAGTCGTCTTGGTATTTCCTGCGCTATTGTTGTCCACATTATCATGAGCCTGTGGATCAAACCGCAATGGCAGACTGGATGCCTGTTGACATGTATATAGGCGGAGTGGAGCATGCTGTGATGCACCTGCTGTATGCGCGGTTTTTTACCATGGTACTGAACGACCTTGGGTATGTTAACGTGCGCGAACCGTTTTCGACTTTGCTGACTCAAGGCATGGTTTGTCACACATCCTTTCAGGATGAGCAAGGAAAGTGGTTGTTTCCAGGTGAAGTGGAACGAGATCCGAATGGCAACTACGTAACACAGGATGGCAAGCACCCCGTGACCGCTGTGCGTTCGGAAAAGATGAGCAAGTCTAAGAAGAATTTGGTCGACCCGGAGCAAATTGTCGAAACGTATGGGGCGGATGCGCTGCGCATATTTATTATGTCGGATACTCCATATGAAAAGGATTTTGATTGGAATACGGAAGCCCTGGATGGCGCATGGCGGTATTTAAACAAAACGTGGCGCTTATGTGAGCAGGTTTGCGAAAAATTCCACATGTCAGAGGTTTTGCTAAAGAAGGGGTTGGCACGCGCGGTGGAGGCGAATGACATTCCGCAATCCGACGAAATATTGAAGATTGCACACAAATATTTGGGAAAAATCGACAAATCGTTGAATAATTTCGCTTTTCACAAGGGGATCGCTTTTCACAGAGAGCTAACTAGGGAAATTGAAAGCGTGTTTGGGATAAGCGGTGAAAAAGATGCGGGAAAGGGGGCAACAGAAAGGACGAAGAACGGAGCCGAAGGGGAAGCCGGCATGGGCGGAGATGCGCGTGCGCTCCCATCTTCTGAGGCGATGGCGGAGGTGATGTACATTTGGGTAAGTGTTTTTATGCCGTTTGCTCCGCATTTCGCGCTAGAGGCGTACCAGAAACTGTTTAATACATCGAAAAACACGACATTCTTGGCATGGCCGACGTTGCGCAGTAAGCTGACGAAAGATGACGTTGTTACGATTGCTGTTCAGGTAAATGGGCGCTTGCGTGGGACTTTTGAGGCTGATATAGACACAAGCGACGAGGCCCTGGAAATGGCGGCGCTGATGGTGGATGGCGCGAAAAGATTTATAGGAACGAAGCCTATAAGGAAAGTTATTGTCGTGCCGAACAAGCTTGTAAATATCGTCGTGTAAGCGGGTATAGGGGGGAAGCCCCATCCCCAAATGATTGCTGGTTTTTGGCTAAGTGAAATACTTACTATGACTCATCTTATTTTCCACAATCTTTTGGGGCTCCAGTATAACTCCCCAAAAGATTACATTTTTTTGCGAACAACTTTTTTCAAATTCAATTAATGCAATTTCGAGGATCAAATGCTCGATTGTTAATGGCGTCGTTGTTCACTATGTTTAATCGTCGATTATAGGTGTTTAATGGTCGATTATAAAGGGCATTGACTTCATGATCTCTTTCTAGAATTTCTATCGCTCTTTCTATATTTCCACAGGCAGTGGAAAGAGCGTTTAGGGCCACGTATTCAGACACGGCAAATGCCTCTACAAGATTATTAAACACTGATTTTCGTACAAGCCGAAAAGGAGTACGACTCGGCAAGCGAGGAGGAAAAATATCAGCATACTCTTCGCGATACCACTCCAAGAATGATCTCATATCGTCGGGGTAGTACTCTGACGCTCGCGCTTCCTCAGCTCCTCCTCTTACAAGGGGATCACAGATCCCGTCCTGACAATGTCGAAAGCAATCAAGAATATTTCTCGCTCTGATTTGATTTCCACCAGTAATGCTAAAAGCTTTTATGGTTACATCCTCATTAACGTTGAATCGCACCATCATGTTTTCGAAGATCTCCATTCGTACCGTCTGAGGAGGGATCTGACCCATAGCATCTGAATTAAGTTCAACATACCCCTCTGAATCGCGTTGAACATAATTGTAAGTTGCGAATATACTCAAACGCGATCAAATACCGGGTTTTTATTGCGAGTAAAAACGAACGCGACTTCAATGAAACACTAGTCTTTATTGTCATCGCGGAAATCCATGGTTTTATCGCGTTTGAG
>JAISRQ010000157.1 GCA_031273545.1 Holosporales bacterium | reverse complement strand
CAAAGGGCGCCGGGGACGTGCCGGTTTCTTTTATATGGTAGGTTTAGCTGCCTCTATTGTTGCAATGCTTTTACTGCCGACCGGAACAAATACATTTACATCAGTAGTACTTCCGTCGTGCGTTATGTTCTTGGTTGGTTTTTTCGTGGCAGGACCGCAAGCTATGGTGGGCGTTGCCGCTGTAGACATGGCCTCTAAGCGGGCTGCAGGAGCTGCATCTGGACTCACGGGGTCGTGCGGGTATATAGGCGGAGCAAGCTTTGCTGGGGCGGGAATCGCGTACGTTGCCCGCAGTTCATATAGGTGGAATGGCGTATTCGTGTTGCTATTGATCGCTTCGCTCATTGGTGCAATTTGTTTTCTTTTCACGTGGAATGTGAGGGCGAAGTCGCTTGATACATCAAAGACGGAAAAAGAAGCTGTTGAGGCGGAAAAAGCAGCATGATTACAAAACTGTACGGCATAGTAGACGAAATATTTAGCGACTCAATATATGTTCGTGTGCATGATGTGTGTTACGGGGTTCAGTGCTCTAAGCGAACGATCGGGGGTTTGCAAGTCGGAGCGGAGGCAACCCTTTGGATCGAGCATATTATTCGTGCAGAGTCACAAACCCTTTGCGGATTCTTAAGTCACGAAGAACAGCTGTTGTTTAAGGAAATTACTGGTGTACAAGGGGTTGGGGCGAAAATAGGGTTGTCCATATTGTCTGCACTTTCTCCGCGGGATATTATTGCAGCAATTGTGAATCAAGATAAACACGCACTAACCATGAGCGACGGCGTTGGAACAAAGATGGCCGAGCGCATAATAATAGAGTTGAAGAATTCGAAATTTGTGAAAACGTTTAGCTCCACTCAAGAGATTTCGCCAGCAGCAACAGACGCGGTGAAGGCATTGGTCGCGTTAGGATATGAAAATGTTGCAGCACAGAAAGTTGTACTGGGGCTGTTGAAAGAGCTTGGCGGAGGTGCGTCTGTTGAAGGCTTGATTAAGGCTGCATTGTTAAAGCTAAGCAGGGGCAGCTGATACGCGGGACTCACTTCCAAAAAGTTAGGATTTGAAGCTGACACGCGGGACGCACCTCCCCAAATTTGGGATTTTTCTAGTATTCAAATTTTTATACCCAACCCCCAAATGATAGTAGGTTTTTTGCTTAGTAAAACACTTATCTATTTTTCATATCTTTTCACACAATCTTTGGGACCCCGGTATATAGCGTTTGTTCGCCTACGTAAAAAAAATGACGGAATTCGGTAATTAACGTGTTATTTTTGAGGGAATAAGGAATAGCGAACACATTTAGCATGAAGCTCGTATCAATAAACAATGAGATTAATCGTATTAATCACGCCTCCCAAGTTTGTTATATCGGCATAGATCTCGGGACGTCTAATTCGGTGGTTGCTATGTCGGCTCAGCAAAATGTTCGTGTTTTAGATATAACAGGAAATGAACCTGCTTTAGAGAATAGTTTAGATACTAGGGATGACTTCGCCGCAAAAGATAGTTCACGTAATGGGTTAATACCAAGCGTTCTGACAAAGGATTTGCAATTGCCAGTCGACGCAAACGACGGAGTCTACCATGATTTTAAGCGTTTTATGGAAACTCCGAATGACTTATTATTTGGCTCAGAAAATTTATACTCAGCATTAGATTTATCTGAAGCATTGTTAAAGAATATAAGAGCCCTTGCCATAAAAGTTGTCGGGACCCCTCAGTTAAATGCAGTGATTACCGTGCCTGCGCGTTTTTCGGATGTAGCTCGCAAAGCCACGAAATTAGCTGCACAAAGGGCGGGGCTCAATGTGGTGCGCTTGCTTAATGAGCCAACGGCTGCGGCTCTTGCGTATGGGCTAAATCATTCTTTTGACGCTCTTACGAATGAAGGAGGGCGCTCTGAAGCCACCAGTGATGGACGCGGGGAGAAGCGCGCTGAGGCCCCAAGCGAAGCCCACAACGGCATATACATGGTCTATGACTTTGGGGGCGGAACATTTGACGTCACAGTACTGCGCATACAAGGCAGTGTGTTTCAAGTCCTAGGAACAACAGGCGACCTCAACCTTGGAGGTAATAATATAGATAGAGATATTATTAAGTGTTTAAACTGGGATGTCTCTAATATGGCACATGTTCGCCAAGCAAGAGAAATAAAGGAGCAATATAACAACGCTCTCATCCAAGATGAAAAAAAAGTACCAACAAGTGAACCTAATGATACACGCTTTTGTTCCATAGACAATTCAGGATTCTCCTTTGATTTGGATTACTTGGCGAAAAAATTCTCTTGTGACGTTCCCCCTGACCTCATTTTTTGCATAGACACTTCCATCAACACTCACACGCAAAAAACCATGAGCATAGTCAACAAGCTTTTACTCGACCTACATATGAAAAAGGACGATATTTGCGGAGTCATATTAATAGGTGGTTCTACGCGACTGAAGTTTGTTGTTGACCGTTTAACGAATGCATTTGGAGAGGAAAAAATTCTAAATTCAATAGACCCTGACCGCACAGTAGCAATTGGGGCGGCTCTTCACTGCGAGGCGCTTTCGTCGCATGTACATGTTCCAGCAACAGGGGAAGGTTCCTCAAAAACTTCGGAAATAGGATGGGACTCCCAAAAAGCTACAACAACAGAGGATTATGCCCAAAAAACTTCGAAAATAGGCAATTATGGTCCAAAAAACTCGAAAATAGGCAATTATGGCTCAAAAACCTCGGATATAGAAGGTCGCGCCCAAAAAACATTTGCACGGCCGCTGTTGTTGGATATTGTGCCTGCGTCTCTTGGCATCCAAACGATTATGGGCTACGTGGAAAACATCATACCGAAATATACTCCAACTCCAGTTTTCGTAAAAATGCAGTTCTCCACAATGTACGATAATCAATCCAAAATACTGATCCATGTCGTTCAGGGGGATGAAATGATGGCGGAAAATTGTACATCGTTGGGGAAGTTCATTCTAACAGGGGTAAAGCCAATGCCAAAGGGTGTGCCTCAAATAAACTTAAGCTTTAATGTCGACGAAGATGGGGTGCTTACGGTGTGTGCGGACGAATCGTTTAGTCAAGTGCAACAGTCGATTGTTATTGAGCCATATGTTGCTGGAGGCGCAGTCCCGTCTGATGGTGGCATGGTGTTATCTGACAGCGGTAGTGCGGTGTCGTCTGATAGCGATGGTAGTGGCAGCGATGGTGCTGGTGCATCGTTGTTTGGTGGCGGTAGTGGCGCGATGTCGTTGTCTGGCGGTGGTTAGCTCATGACAAATGTATCGAATCTACAGTTCTTAGCATCAGATCCCCACAAAAGCACGTGGGTATCAGCGTCGGCTGGGGCTGGGAAGACGAAGGTGTTAATCGACCGTTTGGTCCGTTTGTTGGTGGATGGGGCGCCATTTTCGTCAATTTTGTGCTTTACGTACACAAACGCCGGCGCAACCGAAATGCAACATCGCCTTCGGAATAGATTACTAGAGTTGTCGCAATCGGCGGAGTTGCTTCTTCCTGAGTTGTTACAGCGTGCGCCTACGGAAGAGGAAAGGGCGCGGGCACCAAATTTGTATTCCGAGTTTTTGAAAAATATTAAAGCCTTACAGATAAAAACCATACATAGTTTTTGCAAGGATTTCCTGGAACAATATTCGTTTTTGG
>JAISRQ010000144.1 GCA_031273545.1 Holosporales bacterium | reverse complement strand
CTGTCTCTTGGCTATTAAAAATAAGAAGTTTAATTGAATCTCCAGACGTATTGGAACACATTACAAATTTTTTTACCTCTCCCGAATTTATAAATGCCTTAATTGAAACCGGCTTAAGTGAACGTATTAGCGAAGATGACATGTTTCTCTTACTAAAGAGTGATGTCGTCGAAGCAACCATGAGTGGTAATGAAGATGCAATGTATTTTCTATTCAAAATAGGAAATGGAGAAATTAATGTATCTCCAGAGGCAGTGGAGTATTTTACAAATTTCTTTTCATCTCCAGAATTTATCAATTTATTAATTACAGCAACCATGAGTGGTAATGAACGTGCAATGTATTTTCTATTCAAAATGACAAATGGGGAATTAGATGTATCTCCAGATGCATCAAAATATGTGGAACATTTCTTTTCATCTCCAGAATTTGTCAATTTATTAATTACAGCAACCATGAGTGGTGATGAACGTGCAATGTATTTTCTATTCAAAATGACAAATGGGGAATTAGATGTATCTCCAGATGCATCAAAATACGTGGAACATTTCTTTTCATCTCAAGAATTTATCAATGCCTTAAACGAAACCAACCTAGCGACGCATCTTACCAAAGATAACATGTTTCACATACTAAAAGGTGCTGCAATTAATGGGGTAGACGTGCGCGAAGAATTCGTACGCCTTTTGTATACATGTGAAAGTAGGGTACCAAAATTCGTAAATGGGGTCTTTCCTCCCGAGTTCGTAAGAGAAGCCGGACTTAGAGATGATGACATGTATAGTATACTAAAGGGGGCGACTGAAGTCCCTGGATCATGGCTAGGAGACGTGCGCTACGAGTTTGCGAGTATTATGCAGGATGTGAGTTTAGAGTTTTTAGCAATATTACACTGTTTAGATGAGTTAGCTCTCCGTATTGACGAATATGGCGTACTGCGGCACGGCCTTGTGTTGACACGTGCTTCTCGTTTTTGTAACCCATATAATATTTCTGCAGAGGACCTGGAAGAATCAGCAAGTTATTTAATTCTTTGCATTGCAAACAATGTTCCGGTCCAACCTATACCGAATCTTTCCAATATAATGTGCGATGAAACTCCTCTTGTCTGCTTATTGGCAAACATTTTTGCTAATTAGTAAGGATTATGGCTATTCGGTTTTTGGTGAAGTATTCATAATCTGAATACTTATGGAGTGGATAGAAAGTTCGTCCTTTTATTGCGTTTATTGTAGTCGTGCGCAATAAAAGTTAACTTATGCCCACTCCAAAAAGATTACGGATTTTTTTTTTGTGGCCAAACATTTACGATTCTTATCTTTCTGATTCGTAATATTTGAAGGCTTCAGTCTAGCAGTCTTTAGTGTGTGGCACTGCGAAAATGCATAATAGCTATGGACTAATTATTATAGATGAGTCACACTGAATCTGCTGGATGGGTGGCCGAGCGGTTGAAGGCACCGGTCTTGAAAACCGGCAAAGGGGAGACTCTTTCGTGGGTTCGAATCCCACCCCATCCGCCAGACATGAATTTTAATGAAAAGAGCGGTTTCCTATTTCATTCGTAAGTGGGTGTGTGTCTAGCCGTTTCTAATGCTTACTATCCTTTAGTTTTACGATCATTGATGGCGCTTCGCTCACACGAAGCGTAGAGTATACGCTCCCCCTAATGCGCATTGGCAACTTGGGGGGCGGGTGAATAACAATTCCCGTAGGCAGAAGACTTTTAGGTACCGTTCTAGGCTAGTGAAACTCTCTTGCCCTACTTGGTTTTTGTTAGGGAAGGATTCGTGTCTTTTCCTGCAGGGGGCATGAAAAGTTTGTATCAAAAAAGTGGAGGGGCTTACGATACTCTACGCCTCTTTTTTTATCGACATGAAATTCTACCTATAAAATACGTTTTTGGTTACACAAAATTGCAACGCTCCCAAAAAAAGTAGAATTAAATAGCGCAGAACTTTCGTTCTTTTTTGAAAATTTTTCACGCGTGATTTCGTGCCTCCTATGTACCATGTGCAATAAATCATGATACAATAAATGTAATGGCTGCAAAGAGTGTATGTGAGTGTCGTTCAGTAATCACTAAGATGTGGAAAATTAGGGGAGGGACTATTCGTCCTCTTATAATGATGCGTTATATATGGTATTTACATGTTTTTTTTTATAGAAGGAGTATTTGTATGAATATTTTATCGAAGTTGACAATGAGTGTTACTTTACTGACACTGTTTGCCGCAGAAAGGGTCCACGCGGGTAGAACGGCGGATCCAATAATGGCAGAAACAACAGTAGTAGCTAATGGCCTACTTTCCTGTGTAAATGCAGTAAAGCTAATGGCGTTACACAAAATATCGGCAGATGACGTTATTCAGATTTGTAAAAAGGTTGTCGCAAATAATGAAGAAGAACTAAGGATGATCTCTACCATAGATCCTAGTGACACGAGAAGTGGTATACAGGAGTTGATGCAATTGACGAGGGTAAATAAATCCATTAAGGACAACCTATTAAATGTGGTTATTCCACAACATACGATAGCAATGGAGTATTCCGCTAAGACGCTTAGTTCTTGTGGGGTTGCTGTTTTATCTCACTGTAGTACTTTTCCTACTGATGCAAAATGCGAGGGGTTTTATAGCAACGTATACTCTTGGTGGGGTATTAGTCGATCGGCGACAAAAGAAACACTGTGTGCTTATAATCGTTTTGCAGTGGATTTTAATGAGTATATAGACTACTCTAGCTGTGGTTTCCCGTACCTCAAGTTGTATAATGTAGATAGTTTTGAATTAGTCGAGTACAATCCAAATAAAATTGAAAGTAATCCACATTGGTTTGGGTTAACCTTGAGTACAAGGGCGCTTAATGCGGATTTACCTCAATAGACCTGGGTCATATCAAATAATGCGGCTATCGTTTTAAGAATCGTGAGCGTTTGTTTTGCGAAAAAGTCCGCAATATTTTTGGAATTTGATGCCTATCATAACGCGGGCGTGTGGTGTTTTTTTTATAATGAGGGGTGAGTGTATGAATATTTTGTTTAAATTGATGATGAGTGTTACGTTGCTGGAATGTTTGACTGATGGACATATGTTGTTTGCCGAAGGGGGACATCCCACTGCAGCGACAGAAACGCATGACGCAGCAGGGCCGACAGAAAGTACTGTAACTTATGATGTAATTGATGGATTGCTTGGCTGTTTAGATGAACTAAAATTAATGGCGTTACACCAAAAATCAGAAGATGAAGTTACTCGGTTTTGTGAAATGACGGTAAGAAAAAATGAAGAAAAGCTAAGGTTGTTTGAGGCCCAAAATCCTTGCAAGACGAGGGAAGATGCTCAGGGTTTTGAGGATTTGTTAGCTAGAGTCAATAGTTCTATCACGGAAGACATACTACATGCGATTGTTCCACAACATAAGGGGGTAATGATATATTCAACAAGGGCTATCAATGTTGCTAGCTCCGTTGCTTTCTTCTATTCTCGCTTTCCCGACAGTTACTATTTTCCAGCTGTATACGGCGTATGGGGGGTTTCTCTTGATTGTGTTGCCGACTTGGAGAATCTAGGTCCAGATGCTCTATGGCGGGTCGGTGCTGCTTATAATCGTTTCGCAGCGGATTTTAATGAATACATGGATAAACACGGCGGTCGTAGTCGTATCAAGTTGTTTGACATAGGGAACCTCAGATTGGTAAACTACAACCCCGTAAAACTAGTGACTAGCCCAGAATGGTTTGGTGGCACCTTGAGTACTAAACCGCTACCTGTCAAATTGCAACATTAAACCAGGGCTTACCGCTTTTCACATTGGGCGGAAAGCAATGTGTGGGTAACAAGGGCCGTATGAAGGGAGAACTTTCAAGTACGGCTCTTTTGGATATTCAGGAGAAAATCCGCTGCCCTGCTAGGTCTATGGCGAAACCTCTTTCCTTACAGTGACAGTCAATAATTTGTGCTATCTATTCTTGTGAACAATTACTGCGTCTCAGCCACGGTATATTACTGAAACACTCGAATTAGGCTCGCTTAAAAATCACGCTGGCGTTAGTTCCACCAAACCCAAATGAGTTTGACATAGTGTATTCCAACTCTTTCTTTCTAGCTACTTTCGCGACGAAATCCAAGTCACACCCTTCGTCAGGTTCATCCAAATTGAGTGTTGGTGGCATGATCTGATCCCGCAACGCTAGCGCGCAAAAGATTCCTTCAACTGCTCCAGCTCCACCAAGTAAGTGCCCAATCGCCGACTTCGTCGAAGACACAGACAACCCATCTTGCGCATACTCCCCAAACAACCGCTTCAATGCGCGCACCTCCACCACATCTCCAGGCGGTGTAGACGTCCCGTGCGCATTAACATACCCAATTTGCTCGTTTTGGATGCCTGCGTTTTTTATCGCTGCCCGCATCGCTCTAAACGCGCCATCACCATTCGGTTCCGGAGCTGTCATATGGTATGCATCCCCAGACATTCCGTATCCGACGACTTCTGCATATATTTTGGCTCCACGCGCCTTAGCATGCTCATACTCCTCTAATATCAAGATTCCGGCTCCCTCGGCAATAACGAACCCATCGCGATTTTTGTCCCACGGACGGGATGCCCTTTCTGGCGTATCATTAAAATGTGTGGACAGCGCTCTCACCGCCGAAAACCCCGCTACCCCAAAGCGGAATATGGTAGACTCCGATCCGCCTGCGACCATAACGTCCGCGTCGCCCAGCATAATCAGGCGAGCTGCATCCCCAATCGCATGGGATCCTGTCGCACATGCCGTGACTGGCGCGTGATTAGGGCCCTTCAATTGATGGCGAATTGCGATATGCCCAGAGGCTAAATTAATTAATGCAGACGGAATAAAAAACGGACTAACACGCCGCGCCCCCTCACTGAACAAGGCGACGGAGTTATCGTAAATTTTGGGGAGCCCGCCAATTCCGGCCCCAACCATAACTCCTGTAGACTCTTTATCCCTGTCTGACGTTGGGTGCCAGTCTGCATCGTCAAGCGCCTGCTTTGCCGCAGCTAATGCAAACATTATAAATTTATCCATCTTTCGCTGATCTGAAGGATCAATATGCGCATCAACGTCGAAAAAGTCCGAACACTCCGAAGGAGACGTCGGAACTATCCCAGCGATCTTTGATGGCAGATCAGATGTATCAAATTGAGTAATTTTGCGAATACCCGACTCACCCGCAACAAGGCGGCGCCAAGATTCCTCTACACCCCAAGCAAGAGGTGTAACCATTCCCATTCCTGTTATTACGACTCGATTCATTGTCAAGCTTTTGTTACTTTGCCGATCCATCTTGAATCTTTGATTCAATGTATAATATTGCTGCCCCTATTGATACAATATTGTTTGAATCTTTTTCAGGAATCTCGCAACTAAATTCTTTTTCCATATCGAGGATTACCTCAAATAATGTAAGGCTGTCTACCCCTAAGTCGCTCCCTAAGTTTGCAGAATCGAGCAATTGATCCTCCGATACCTTTACGTGCTTCTTTATAATCTCTGTAATACGTTCTCTAACTGTTGACATCTAATTTCCTTCTATAAATTCGACAACATAACTTTATTCCTAACAGATAGTACACGAATTTCACAAGCGTTAAAAACAGGATTCTACCAAGATTCATATATTTTTTAACATTTACGCCGGGATGCCCAAAGATTGCGGGCGAGGAACTGAGGGCTTGTAGGCGTTTTCGCTTAATGAGTCCGTAACCTTTTGGGAGTGGTTTTACGTTTGCAAAATTAATTTTTGAACTTTTTTCGCAATAACTATCTCTGCGTACTTGATGAATAACGATATTTCAATAATTCGTATTTTGTTAATCTTTATTTGTCATTATTAGACTATGTGGTCGACGTATTAGCGAATATTAGTAAGTAGTAATATCCATAATATCTCTATGGCGTTTAACAGTGAATTTTTGGTGAGTTTGTTTCGTAAAAAAGGATGGGAGTTATGAAGAGCGTACAACATTTACGTGGGTTAATGACGGCATTCGTCATGTGTGGGGCTATTGCACCGTGTCTTATTAGTGCAGGTGATAGTAAGGATGGGGGAACAACGGATGTTTCACCATCAGCAGATCGAGCGGGAGAAACCCTAGCTTCAACAGCGCCAGCCGCGTCGCTAACGCGTGATGAATTTAGAGAAGCGATTAAAGGTGTAAATTATAAATTATTGGAATGGCGTAAAAAATTAGGTGAGTATGAGAATTGCCTAAAGGGAATTAAGGGAAATATGTCTAACAAAGTGAACGACTTGACAAAATTAAAAAAATGCCTGAGCAGTATCGTCTATCCCAAACCTTCTGATAATATAAACAGTTGCGTCGGTTCAGCTATGGACATACTAGACAGGAATGCGGATTTTGAAAAAAATTTAGGAATTAATTCGTCTGACTTATTTGAGTACGCTTTTTCTATCTCGAATGATCCAAGTAAAAAAGGTGAAGCAGTAATTGCATTATCGAACATAATTAAACGCGTAGATGAGTATAAGGTTAGTCTTGAGCAAATGTCTATGAGCAAAACTGGTGTAGAAGGTAAGTTTGATGTACTAGAGAAAATGTTTAAAAAAATGAAAAACTTATTGGATAATATGGAGCCGCTAGGGAATTGGAGATTTCGCGAAGGCGTAACTCGTGACCAGTATGATTCAGTTGTATCAGATCTATCTAATATGGTCTATTCGTTAGGTGGATGGAAAAACTTAACTGACTCTAGTGAAGATTTAAAGGCTTGTTTCGATGGGTTATGTGAACTTTTTAGATATTTAGATAGTTTGCGTCCAGTGGTCGATTTTTTATGGAATAGTGATGAAAAAATAATAAGATCAATTGCACTAGAAGATGCAATTTCGTACTTGAAGTCGTTGCAAAAAATTGATGGAAGCTTCAATCCTCCTGAAGCAGGGGTAGATATAGATTATATTTCGAGGTTTAGTGCACCCAACATACTAGGCGAACTCGTCCTAAGGCATGTATCTCCACAAGCGCAAGCCTCTGCTGCTTGTCATGCGCAGCCCTTTGCAGAATGTGTTGCAAGGGTTAATTGTTTGATAACTGATGAAAATGATGTACCTATTTCAGGTGGAATAGGTACTGGCACACTGGTTAGTTTATTGACCAAAAAAGAGAGGAATGAATTGGAAAATGAAACAAGACTTGAATTCCTTCGCAAAATTAAAGCCCTAGATGGGGAAAACATGAATAAAGAAAAAAAAACTGAACTAGAAAGACTAGAACATCTTCGTGCTCTCAAAAATCTAGATGGGAGAGTATTGATAACATGTTCTCACTGTATAACAAATGGTGGAAAAAAACTTTTAGAAGGAATGATACATGGAGTTATTAGTAAACGTGGAAGATTTAATCTGAGCAAAATTAATAGAAAAAATAAAGGTTATTCTTACATGAGCGTTACGCCTTGGAGTTCTTTTTATCCTACTGGGCAAGAGAAAACTCCTAATTTTCCTGACCTCATCTGCACTGCGGAGCAGCACCGTGCAAATCAGTTTAGAGTAGATGAATATTATGCAAGAGGGGATACATGCGTAATGATACTATCCCAACCAGTGACGAGGGATGGTTCTACAATAGTAAAAGGGATTCCATTACCAGCTTTAGATGATTTGCCATATAAAAATAGGATACCAAACCACATCTGGAATGGGGAGATATGTCCTATAGTGCATAAAGGTTTTACTAATTTTCTTCTTGGTTTCGGGTGGACAGGTACAAGCTCGCAAGAAATTCTGAAGATTAAGGACTTAGAAATGTTTTTTGATGCAGATATGCGTGAACACGCAAAGACGTTATCACGCTTTATGGGGTGGAATGTCCCAAAACTTGTTGATATGACTCCGGAAAGCGCTAGTGTATTCTATTCCGCTAATGAATTTTTTGGCGAAATTTTTATTAAGAATCGTTCTGATTTTGCTTTTTCTATGCACGACGCTGAGGAAGGATTTAGTGGCACGCTTGCAGTTTCCGTGAATGAAAAAAACCCTAACTACGAGACGCCGATTTGGCTTGGAATATACGGCGGGGATCCGGCACGCATTGTTGTCGATTTCTTACTGGATGTGAGGGAGAATTTATAGCGGATCTGTTTGAAAATTGGTACAAGACGATGTGGCAACGCGAGCACCTGTCTCATTTTCGTGTCCAAGTTTTCAAGCCATTTCAATATATTCAAAAAAGCATCCCAATAAACCTGAAAAAGTGAGCAGAAATGTTCACTTTTTCCTTTCCTATAGCCCTTCGGGGGGGACAACTCAGCAACCCCAGACATACCATCGGATGTTGCTCATTGTTACTCCCCTAAACGATTGCGGACTATTAACACTAATAAGCATTGCAATCTTTACTTTCGGGCTGCCCTGGGGTCGCTCAAAAAAAACAGAAACGAGATGCTTATGCGAGCCCTGCTTCCTTGCATTCGCTAGATTCCACAGTTTCATCCTTTGTATCGCGTTGACGATAAAAAGATCTCAATGCCTCACGAGCCCACATAAACTGTTCCTTAACGCAGAACGCATACGTTTCCCCATTGCGAAGTTTCATCCACTGACCAGTACACCAGAATTCATTTGGATTATAATCAGGGGGGACACACATGTCAAAACCAGGGCACAAGAACAGATTGCAAGGAGGCAGCGATGCTACGTTGTCGTGAGCAAGTTTTGCCATATTGCCAATATCAACATTTCTCCTTTCGCAAATAGGTGAGAGCGTATCCTCTAGGTCCTTATCGAATGGGTAGCAGGCATTTTCTTTCGTGTACACCGGGCTTCCCAAATATTGCGGATCAAAAACAGAAGGATCGCATCCACGTCCCGCTCGCATCTTTTCCGTTATGGCGCATGTTATAATTACGTACTCAAGCGTACCTGTACAATTTACCAATTCTGCATTTGAGTCAACATCTTCATCAATTCTTAAATTCGTAGCATCAAAAGAAATTTCCGTAGCATAATCGTAGTACGCAATCAAATTTGCTCTACGGGGACTGTACATTGCAAAAGCAATCCACTCACTGTCCTTATAGCAATTTCGCAAGGTAATATGCTCCGGTGAGCGTTCTTGCCGTATACTACAACCATTAAAATAAGCTTTGTATTCTTTTGGAATTTCCAACTTCTCCCGACTATCGTCACAGAACCACCCACTTCCTACCATTGTTTCGCTTACGCTACAAAACAACAACAACGCGGCACAGCAAGCACCACGGGCTACACTACTAAAAATCATAAAAACCTCCATAACTAAAAAAAACAACAGGCCCTCATTACTTAAGCTGGGGGGACCCCCTCGTGCCCAGGTGAATCAACACGCACAAAGACTTGCCAGCTCACAACAGCCGGCGCTCATTCAAGGATTCCGAATGCGTGCAGGCCCTCTCACTCAAACCAAGTAAGATGCCCAACCTCATTCAAATCCTCTGTCCCGCGCGGATCATACATTTCAATCACACGACTTACAATGCACATTCTATTTAAGAATTTACCTTTGTGCAACAATTATGTTGTAATCATGGACATTCACGATAAATGCAAACTGCTTCAGTTGGCTCAAATTGGTGCAAATATTTTTGACACCATTTGACGCATAGCTATTGCAAACTTCTGTGGAGCACGATGTTCCAACTTACCGGGTTATTTGCTAGACTTCAAGCACGGGTAGTTGTACAGGTGCAAGCCCAAGTCGCGAAGGAGAAATCGAATATGGGAAAGATCATACTTAAGAATGGGACAGTCTATAATTATGACAACGACATTACAGGTAAAGAATTGGCCGTTGCATTAAATACCGTTGACACTGCAGTTCTGTGCAGCGTAAATGGTGTAGTCACAGACCTGAGTACTACGTTAACTCCTGATACCCGCGTTGACATCCTTACTATAGACTCTCCGGGAGCCTTGGATGTTTTGCGTCATAGCACTGCGCACCTTTTAGCGCGGGCTGTTAAGATTTTATTTCCGGATGCAAAGCTTGCAGTAGGCCCAACAACAGAAAACGGGTTTTTCTATGACTTTCATGTGAGTAAGCCGTTTACTCCAGAAGACTTGGAGTTGCTCGAAAAAGAAATGCAAAAGCTTGTAAAGGCAGATATCCCATTCGAAAAGGTGCTAATGCCAAAGCAAGAGGCAGTTGAGATGTATCAAAGGCTTGGTGAGAAGTTTAAACTCGAGCTCCTTGACGCAATCACGGATGACACCGTTTCTGTTTATAAACTTGGGGATACTTACGATTTATGTCGTGGGCCTCATTTTCCTTCTACAAAATTACTTGGTGATGCGTTCAAGATAACAAAGTCGTCTGGCGCATATTGGAAAGCGGATAAGAACAGCGATGCGCTTCAAAGAGTGTATGGTGTTGCGTTTCCAAACCAGTCCGAGCTTAGCGCGTATTTTACTCGATTAGAGGAAGCAGCATTGCGTGACCATAGGAAGATCGGCGCGGACTTGGACTTATTCCATATTCAGGACATTGCTCCAGGAGAGGTGTTTTGGCATACCAAGGGGTGGACCTTGTACAGGACCTTGCGCAATTTTATTCGCGCGCGCATAGAAAACGATGGATACAAGGAAGTGAACACCCCAATGTTATTGGATCGGGTGCTGTGGGAAAAATCTGGGCACTGGGAAAAATTTGCAGAGAATATGTTCGTAACAGAATCTGCCGAGGAGCGGACTATGGCGTTGAAGCCAATGAATTGTCCTTGCCATGTGCAGATCTTTAACCAAGGTGTCGTTAGCTATCGGGATTTGCCATGGAGGATGGCGGAGTTTGGGTCTTGTCATCGGTTTGAGCCGTCTGGAGCGCTGCATGGGTTGATGCGCGTGCGTGGCTTTGTTCAGGATGATGCTCATATTTTTTGCACGAAGGAGCAGATTGTTAGTGAAACTCAAAAATTTTGCGATTTACTTCGTGAAATTTACAAAACGCTTGGTTTTGAATCATTTTTCGTGAAATTTTCAGATAGGCCTGCTAAGCGCGCTGGCAGTGATGAAATCTGGGATCTTGCTGAAAAGTCACTGATGGAGGCGGCAACCCAGGCTGGGCTAGACTATACTCTAAACCCTGGAGAGGGGGCGTTTTATGGGCCGAAGTTAGAGTTCGTGTTGAAGGATTGCCTTGGACGAGATTGGCAATGTGGGACGCTTCAGGTTGATTTCGTTTTGCCGTGTAGGCTGGATGCATATTACGTGACAGAGCAAGGAACGAAAGAGCACCCGGTAATGTTGCATCGTGCTGTGCTTGGGTCAATGGAGCGGTTTATTGGCATATTGATTGAGCAATATGCAGGAAGGTTTCCTACTTGGCTAGCCCCAGTGCAGGCGGTTGTTGCAACGATTACGGAAGAAGCGGGCGAAGCGGCGTTGGCACTGTTTGCGAATTTGAAGGAGAACGGGATTAGGGCGGAAGTGGATATAAGGAACGAGAAGATTTCGTATAAGGTGCGCGAACATGCTATGCAGAAGATTCCGTACTTGCTTGTTTTAGGAAGGAAAGAAGTTAGCGATGGAACGGTTACTGTGCGCATGGGAGACGTGCAGAAAGCAATGACTGTGGCCGAAGCGATTGATATGATTGCAAAGGATAGCGTTCTTAATTCGTGATTGTTTAATGAGTGCGGAGTAGGAGTCGAATGGTTTGTGTTTGTTCGGCTCATCTGCTTCTGCAATTATTTTTCCGAAATGAACTGAGCTTTGACGCCCAATAGTGCGTTTAACTCCCACATGTCACCTTCATATAGTAGAGCCGCTCGCGTGTCACAACGTTGGACATTTTGCAGTAAAAAAACATACCGATTTGTATAAAATATTCCGTTATGATTAGCGAGCGACTCTACTATAACACCCCACGCCAACGTATGGCGTGAGCTGTCAAAATTTAACATCTTTAGTTGATCGGGCGTATATTGTCAATTTTGCCGGTTTCGTTGTCAGGAGAACGTGCGTTATAAATCTGTTCAAACTCACTTTCAGTACCAAGTAAGACATCTTGGAGTGTTTTATTTTGTCCTGCTAGTTCTGACAGCTCTGACATGAGGGTACTTCGCTGTTCACCTGTTAACGGTTCATTTAAATTTAGATATCTTACGTTGTTTACTTCTTCTACTATTCCTTTTTCTATCTCGGATCGATCCGTTCCATATGTTCGCGTTAGACCTAAACCTCCTCTTCGTCGGTACATGTTTTCGTTTTGCCTATTCATTAGGGTTACAAAGCTTCCATCAAATTCAAATACGCTGATCCCTTGGACTTCCATCATTTCAATGGGATTATTCCACACATCTACTTTTTCATACTTACCCTCTTCTCTGTAAATAGAAGTGTTTGAGAGCCAAATCGCTTTTGCAAAGTCTTCTTTTGTGTGAGTTGATTTCTCAGAGTTAACGAACGGCGCCAACGAGGTTTTTTTGATTTTCTCTATCGGGTCGACCGCGTAAGTGCCTCTCTGTTGAGTGCTGTAGTCATCAGGTAAATATTTAGAGATGATTGATATAGCTTTTTCAAAAAGGTTGCGTCGCAAAGCGGGATAGTACATTTCCAGGAATGAATTATCTGGCAAATGTTGCATGGATTCGACCATAAAGTCGCTAGCATCCTTTATAACGCTGAGTCCGATTCTATGTTGAAAGGCGTGACCAATTTCATGGCACAGTACATTTGCTTTTGATGAATTGTCCAATTCGACCGAGTGACTACTTGAGTCGTATTGGGAGCGCTTCAAACCTTGCTTGTTGTACACCATAACTGTAGCAATTTTGTCATGTGGCATTCTGTGAAGAGACGCCACCTCAAACAACACCAACGATAGAACAGTTTGAAGTCCCGTGTGATTTTGAAGCATTTTCGCAAATTCGGGGATTATAGGATTTGCACGTTCAAAATTCAGTTCAGGCGGAATGTAAAAAAATTTATTCTTTCCAAAAAACAGGCTGATGAGAAGCTCTGAGTCTTTATCACAAAATTGTTGTTTATCTGACTTGTTGACCATGATATTTGCTAGCTGAATAAACAGAGGAAGGTCTTGCACTGTGTACGTGTTTTTGATTTTTAACTGTTCTTCTATGTCTGGAAGACTATCCGGGACCGCATCTACGACTCTACCTGCGTTTGATTTTCGTATTTCGCGAAGCACACTTTCTGCAAAGCCCAGTACGCTGGGGTAAGATATGTCGATGATTCGTTGATTTGGAAACCCATCTTCTTTATGTACTCCAAACCACGTACCCAGTTGCGTTAGTGCTAACTTAATTTTGTCTGGATCACTACGATAGCTTGAAAGAGAAGAAGAACCTTCTTTACGTGATATGTCGGCGTAAGGATTCTGTGATGGGATTGATAGCATCGATGTACTTCTTCTTAAACCACGAACTTCGCTTTGAAACAAATGGTCAAACCTTTGAAGGTATTCTGCTCTTGATAGATATTTGTGATCGCGTAATTTATCGGATAAATTCCCGTATTCCCTAGCGATGGTTCTCGCATTTTCAGTTAATTCCTTTCCTATATTTTTGCTTTCTAAAATGTGTTTGTACACATTGCCTATGACATTGTACTTGTACATATGAGATTTAACGGAAAGAATTAAACCTTCCAGTTCGTTGAAATGATTAACTGCGTCACTGAATGGCGACAATATAAACGCTGTAATTTTGTCAGAGATAGAGGACATTTCTTTTTTACGGACAAGTTGTAGTTCGTCTCCAATGCGACATATTGCAGATTTCATATGAAATTTAGCCGTCTCCACGCTTTCTAATCGGCGCACAACTTCATACGTATCACTTTGAGAGTAACACTGACGTATGGTTCCCGTTTTTGCACAAAGAATGTCATACGTTTTCATCAATTCTGCGATTTTTGTTTTAAATTCTTCCTCATATTCGTTATAACCCTCGCTCAATTTCTTGCGACACTCGTCTTCCCAATCCGTTAACGTTTTTTCGAATTGATCTGTCAAATTACTAGCTAGTTTTGATCCCGCTTCGATCATTGCTGCTACAAATTTTCGTGTTTTGTAGTACGACTCCTCACCTATTAATGTGCCGGGTTGTTGCGGGAGCTCATCTATTTGTTGACGGATAGCACGAACAAACTCTTCAGGCGAAAGTTCTTTAATATCTTCAACTTTCAGAGCAACTTCCGAGTCCCATTTATCTACCAGCTCTTGCTTCTTTTTGTAAAATTTGTTATAATGCACGCGTGTATCTTGGATTATCCTTTTGTCGTCTTTATTGTGAATGCGGCGGATAATGTCCATCGACTCCTCAACAGTCAACCTAAATTTTTCCATATTTTCTGTTGTTAGGGCGTCGTCACAATTTTTTAAATTGGCAGATAACTTTTGATACATAGGGCGCAGTTCCACCAATGCCTTCAGTTCATCCAATTGCTTTTGCATCTCACGAAAATTAGAAATACTACGATTACGTTTGAGGTATCCAGCCTCGCCTAGGTCACTGAGCATGACTTCTATCATCCTTTCAATTCTAGCACGACAGTCTTCTAACGCAGCAACATCACTTTCGGTCAACTCGTTTGCCCGGCTGTTGAAATTTGTAACTTCTTGCGCTTCTTGCGTATTCGCGCACTCGGCATCCCATCGCGCATAGAGCAGCGTAATAACAGAATCACGCGCTGCTAGGACCTGTCTAAGATACTGTTGTGAAAGTTCATCTAGTCTCTTGTCGTCAAAACGTTCATAACTTAGCCGTTTAACCGCGGCTGCTGTGTCATCGTGCAGTGCAATTAAGTTGCCTATTTGAGTATCTACCCTCTGACAAAAGCCAGCATTATCAGGACTTCCAATGCTTGATTTGATTTGTTCCAACCTAGCTGAACACTCAGACACAACATCTTCGGCTTCAGCTATCTGGCGATTTTGTTTTGCTTTTGTTTCTTGTAATTTTATATCTTGTAGAATTTGTTGCTTTTTTGATTCCGCTTCACGTATTTTGTCGTAAAAAATATTGGATATATACCGAACTGCCCTATCCTTGTCGTCTTCTAATACATTTTTAAAAACAATTGCATCTTTTACTTCTTTGCATAATTTGTCTCTTTGATCACACAAGTTGTTGATAACTAGGTCGATTTTGTCAATAGATAAGTCAGGGGCAGCTTTTACTTGTAGCCACTGTCTGACTGCGTCAGATTCTAACGCATTCTCCTCGCTTAATTGTTCATATCGTGATTTTAATTTGCTCTGCATAATTTTAATATCTGAGCGAAATATTCGCAGATAATACCCAATGCAGGGGTCTTCATTTTTTAATGGATCAGATTGAAGTAGATCAGACAGAAAACGAAACAAATCCGTTACTTCTTCTTTGCTTTTCATCGATCTTATTTCTTCTTTCGAAAATTGAGATTTAAAATCTTCAATTTGAGGTGCATACTCCAAATCGTAAATGTGCTTACTGAGTTTGCTTATATACTTATAAGCACGACTACTTATTAATTTAAATTCTTCTTCTATTGGTTGAGATCTTCCCCTTGTTTTCCACTGACGAACTTGTTCTTCTAATTGGCTAACAGCTTCACTAACCCTTTGATACTCTCTGCGAAGGGTGGCTGAGATGTTTGGTTGCACAATACTTTCTATTCGTTTAACAAGTTCACTGTTACGAAATTCATCTAAATATCTTTTTGCAATCTCATCCCCTATTTGGTTCAGTAGCGAACGTAATTCATCTATCCAAATTTTCGTAACTGCTTCTTTATAAGGTCCTATCCACAGTTCATCTCTTTTTGAGAGGAGCGCATTCGATGCGGTGAGTAGTTTATCTAGATTTTCTATTTGAGGCGCATTTCTAACCGTTTGAATAACCTCTCCCAATTGTTGATGCAACTCGCGTTTAGCCTTCTCTGTAAGCACCGCCAATCCTGCATCTCGTAATTTGCCTAGCCTTGACGGGTAACGATTCATTTGTTCGTACATTTTTTCCAAATCTTTCGCGCATTTTTCAGGATCGGCTGCCTCCGTTTTTAACTGTTCTAGACACGATTCACCTTCATACTGTGCATGTACTTTTTCTACTTGTACTTTTACGTCCTCAGTTTTTTTGTTTAGGTCAACAAGTTTGTTCCAATAACCACATATTTTTCCTGATAGTTCAGGATTGCGTTTGAGTTGAGAATCGTACGCAGCTTTGAACTGTGACTGGTAGCTGCATAACTCGTGCAAAAATTCTTTTAGTTCGTTCAGTATACGAGCTGTTATTTCTGTCGAATGTTCTGTTCCTTCACTATTGATGTTGTCGTTAATGTCATGTTTTATTTTTGCAAATTTTTTCTTGCAAATCTCATAGTGATATTCGACATATGACGTTGCTGTCATTCCGTCAATCAAAAAAGATTCTTCTTCCAAAAGGGGGTTGCCTTCAGATGTGTGCGCAACACCTAGTATCAATGAGGCGTAGGTCAGAGTTAATGTAATTATGGTAGTACTGGTCACTAGAGTTACCTTAAATAAAAACGACTATAGGTAAGTGTATACTAAAGTAAACCTGTTCTGCAAGAGACGGTAATATTAATATCAGGGCCAGGGCATGTGTAATTTTACTTTGGGTCCATTTGGCGGCTCAGTAGCTATGCTAATAGCTGCAGAACGCACAGGACTCAATGATGGCCCTGTTGAAAGCTAAAAATTATATATTTTCTTTTCGATTTTACGAAGCTGTGATTTTTTTATGCCGAAAAAAGCGTCTCCAAAATCTCTTGGCATAAAATCTAGGCGTGCTTTT
>JAISRQ010000142.1 GCA_031273545.1 Holosporales bacterium | reverse complement strand
GACGAAGTGTACCTGTTTTGGAGAGCGGAAAATGGGATATTGCTCACGGCGTAAGGGGCGAAATAATAAGCTATAGAGGCGAATGCATATCATCTATTGGCCGAATAGTAAGAAGTATGGGACAGTATAGTTAATAGACCAATAGCTAATAGTGCGAAGGATAAGACATAAATGTTAAACAACATGAAGCACATTTTGAGGTTAAACTCCTTAAGAAAAACAGCGCAACGTGTACAATCAAAAGTGCGCTTTCAATCCATGATGATTGGCATTCCATTTGCTTGGTGCTTCCTATTTATATTGTTTCCCTCGCTTTTGATGTTAAAGATCAGCCTAGCAAAGTGTCGCCTTGGGCTTCCGCCTTTTACGTCGCTCATTCAGCATGTTGATTCCTATTTTTATAGCGTATCGATTTACTTAGGAAATTATTTTGCGTTAGTATCGGATTCTTTTTATTTTTCTGTTGTGCTTTCCTCGTTTTTCATGGCGGCTGCGTCTACTGTTGTGTGTTTAATTATTGGTTATGCTATGGCGTACGGGATAAGCCGCTCCCCAAAACGATTCCACATTATTTTAATATTGTTAATAGTTCTTCCTTTTGCGACTTCGTTTTTGATTAGAGTTTATGCATGGATGAGTTTGTTAAATACGCACGGAATAATAAATATGCTCTTACTGAAAATAGGGCTGATCCGCGAACCGCTGCACTTACTGGATAATAATTTTGCCGTTTGCTTGGGGATGGTGTACTGCTACCTGCCGTTTATGATTTTGCCAATTTACGCAGCCTTAGAAAAAATAGACAAAGCGTACATAGAGGCATCATTTGACCTTGGGGCAAGCAAATGGCAATCCTTTTGGAGCATAACGTTTCCCATCTCATTACCAGGAGTGTTGGCGGGTTGCTCGCTTGTGTTTGTCCCAGCACTAGGGGAATTTGTGATTCCTGAGTTGTTAGGCGGCGCACGAACAATGACAATCGGGCAAACGATCTGGTGCGAATTTTTCAACAACCGCGACTGGCCACTGGCATGCTCTATTGCTGTATTGATGATGTCTTCGTTCGTGTTTTACATAATGCTGTCCAAGATCTTGCCTAATTTTACTAAGACTGGAAATTGACTACCGCATCAAACGCAGCTCAGAAAGTTGACGAATGTTCCAAGCGCAACGAAGACGCCGACAAATGCGTCCTCCTCCTTACCCGTCCAATTGGCTACTGTACTCCCAGTTCAACTGATCACTGGACTGCGCCCTGGCGCGTGCGGAGTTCGTATAAGACAAAATGCTATTCACCTGGCACCACGCGTCGTCTTGTCCACAAAACCAAAAAGGAACAAATCGGCAGTTCAACTCTGAAATGCGGTCCCACTTAGGGGCGTTACTCATTGCAGCCAAGTTATATAGCTGATCGTCTACTAAGATAACTGTTTCTGGTTGACTAAATATTCCTGCTCTGACTGCCCCGATAACAGCATCTTTTTTACTAACTATAGTGGCTCCACATTTGGCTAACGAATCTCGGCGAGTAAGCTGTTCATCAAGAAAAACAACCTTTCCATCCTCCTTTCCATAAGGACGGACCGTGTAAACGATATTATACAACCGGTCGATGAATGCACACTTTCCGTTGTTACATTTGATTGTGTGAATTCTAGAAACTCCGTCTGGGACAATTACTTCTTTCGCCATTTCAGTTTTAGTCAGTTGGTCTGCGCGCATATACCAGATCGGGCTTTCAGCAGACGTGACAAAGGCGACTTGGCACCCTTGATTTTCCCAACCGCGCAATACGCCTGAAGCAAGGCTGTCTATGTAAACAGTACCGCTTGAAGTTGATTGAGGACGCGCAAATCGTTTATCTTCATCAATTAAAAGTACATCATCAACATCCAAGGCAATTAGCACGGACCTCGGAGAAGTCGCACTTTTTATTTCATTATTCACTTTAGCGTTTATTACTTCCCATAATTCAGTAATAAGAAAACTTGCTTTTATCGTCTTGAAATTTACAATAGAATCAACCCAATTCGAGTATAACGAACTCTCTATTTCTTCTTGTATTTTGTCGTCGTAAGTCACTTTTTGGCCAGATGGGGTATACTCATCAACTGATGTGGCATTCCATAAATATTGTCGTTTCCCGACAACTCGCCAATCGACTGGCTCATGCATCAGTCCTGCTCTCTCAGCTTTTTGTTCAACTACTGAGTCATTTGTAACCCCCGGGTTATTTGCAAGTACGAACGAACAGTGCAACCACATAACGAGGGTGAATACGCCCATTTCTATATTTGTCATCATATTAACTACACATAAAGAATATCCCCTATTTTATAAGCGTAATACTTTGAAAATAAAAAAGCAACCCCTGTGAGATACATACGAACATTTCGGTATACTTTGGAATCTCAAAAATTGCGGATGAGCCCAGTGGCCTCATAGGCGCTGTTAGGCTAACAGTTCGTAATCTTTTGGAAAGAAGGTATACAAGAAACCACGCGCATGGTCACTTTTTGTGGCGTTTTTTTCGTTTTTTGGACCAAAAACGCCGATTTTAGCCGTTTTTTTGACAGCAACTCATCATCGCATTTGCTATTAGGGGGTGAACTTACCACACCACCCCCCAATCGAACTCGGACTTTTTGACTGTCCAAACGCCAGGGAATTCTCAATCTTGATTAAAAGAACACACCAACCGTGGCACCAACTGAAAAATGATTTAACTTTAACGTCACCTTTTGTGGCGTCAGGGAGGGAGTACTCACGCCAAGTTCAACTAAATCCGACGTATTCTTAGCATCGATTTTTGGACTTGCTTTAAAGTGGTAGCGTCCTTCTAACCCGGCAAAAAACCTGTTTAGGAAGCAGATCCTTGTCCCCAAACCAACCGTTGCTGTTGGAACAAACTTCGTCGTTTGTTGAACGCCAGCTAATTTTGATTTTCCGACAGTGATGGCCTCTTTTCCGAAGTTCATCGCCGTGTAGGTATTTTCGTCTCGGGTTGCACGTGCACTTCCGGCTAGTTTCACGCATTCCAGTTGAACTCCAACAATTCCATACACGAATGTTCCGATGACCGTTCCAAAATTGGCTCCAACGAGGGCTTCGGCTCCAAAGTTGACCAAGTTTTTAACAACCACGTCCGAATGGATTTTCGCCTCAGCTCCTTCAAACTTTTCAAGTTTCTCAGTCCATTCCTTTGACAGCTTTATATCTTGACCGCCGTACCCTACGTGAACTTGCCCCGCTACACTTACGACGCAAGAATATTGATAACCAGCAAAAATATCCGCTCCAAAACGATTTTTCGTAGTCTTCAACTTTTCATTTCCTGCTACGGCTTGCAAAATTTCATTCTCAAAGGCTATGTCTGCGGTTTGCCTCTTAAACTTGCCGCTTCCTCCTACATAGAAACCACTTCGAGCTTGCAACGCGGGAGCTCCCATCCCAACAACCGTAGCTAACGCGAGCACAACGCTGCAAGCACTTCCCGTGCTGCGACCCTTTTTCGAACAGCGACTGCCGCTGCGTCCCTTTACACAATTCATGTTACAATCTCTTATATTTAGTCGTGAATACTCAGAATGATAATATAAGATTTTGTATGTAATTGTCTAGCAATTGTTTCTAAGCTTGATCTTTAAATGTTAGGACAATTGAAAATATTCCCTGGTCTTTGGATTTCTTTGCGACCATTTTTCTTGTTTTAGGCGGAAGAGATTCCCCTTAATTACACCTAAAGAGTATTCTCCATTTGGTGAGCGCAATACTCCTAAAAAAAAGACAATCCCCGTGAAATATACGCGAATATTTCGGTATGCGTTTGAATCTCAAAAGTCGCGAACGAGCCTAGTGGAACCATAGGCGCTTGTTACGCTAAAAGTTCGTAATCTTTTGGGAAGAGGGCATACGAAAAAACACTTGCCTGGTCACTTTTTTCGGTGTTTTTTTTGTTTTTTGGGCCCCAAACGCCGATTTTAGCTATTTTTTTTGACTAAAACCCATCACTGCACTTCCCCTTGGGGAGCGAATCTACCGCGCCACTCCCCAAGCGAACTCGGAGTTTTTGAGGGTTTTCATGTTCGAGAACTCTAACTTTGACTAAAAGAACACACCAACCGTGGCACCAACGGAAAAATGATTTGACCTTAATGGTACCTTTTCTGACGTTTGGGAAGAAGTACTCACGCCTTCGAAATCAATAGAGTTACAGGCAACTTTCGCTTCGATTTCTGGACTTCTTTTTAAGTGATAGCGTCCTTCTAATCCGACAAAAAATCTGTTGCGGAAGCAGATCCTTGTCCCCAAACCAAACATTGCTGTTGGAACAAACTTTGTTGTTTGTTGAACGCCAGCTACTTCTAATTTATCGAAAGTGACTGCCTCCTTTCCTAGATTGGCCGCATTCACACGAGGATCGGTCGTTCTCAAAACATAATACTTATCGACGGTCTCATCCGTGCTGACGGTCACATGCCCGCTTCCGGATAATCTAAAGCTCTCCACTTGAGCTCCAAAAATTCCGTACACGAATATTCCTGTGGTCGTTCCAAAATCGGCCCCAATGAAGGTTTCAGCTCCAAAGTTGACCAAGTTTTTAACAACCAAGTCCGAATGGTAGCTTTCCGTGTAGCTTCCCTTCATGTACGTATGTATACTGTCCCATACCTTTGACAGTTTTATATCTTGACCGCTGTACCCCACGTGAATTTGCCCCGCCACACTGACGACGCGAGAATATTGGTAACCAACAAAAACATCCGCTCCAAAACGATTTTTGGTGGTCTTCATCCGTTTACCTATTGTTATGCTTCGTAATACTCCAGTATTGAAGGGTATGTCCACGATTTGTCTTTTAAACTTGCCGCTTCCTCCAATATAAAAACCACTCCTAGCTTGCGACGTGGGAGCTCCCAGCCCCGTGGCTAACGCTAGCACAACCCCGCAAGTGCCTCTCGCCCTGCGACTCTTCTTCCAATAGCGATTCCCGCTGCTTTTTTTTGTACAATCCATACTACGACCTGTTGTGTTCAATCCAAAATACCCAGGGTGATAGTATATGACCTTATACATAATTGTCTAGTAATTTCTTTTCTGCTTGATCTTTAAATGTCAGGGCAACTGAAAATACCCCTTTGTCTTTGGATTTCTTAGCGACCATTTTTCTTGTTTTCAGCGGGAGAGACTCCCCTATTACCGCGACGCATTGAAAAGTATCATCACTTAAGCATTCATCAATAAAGTCGATTGTTCCGACGACGGGGGTCTCGTTTATGTATCTGCCAAAATCAAGTTTTTGCGGAGTCAATATGGCAATCGGGTGAAAGTGCTCATATAATGCGTGCTCTTTTAAGTACGCGTCAATATCGTCGAACACTCCGACAATTAGCACATTTGCACTTTTAGTGGTGGGTGATGTTTCATTTATGTGAGCCAATGAGGGTTGTCCTTCTCTGTGAGGAAGGGCTTTGCTACGTTTGCTATGCAATGTGTCGTCTAGTTTTCCGGAAAAGGCGAGCTGGGGGCCTGCTTGTTTTTCGCCCCTGAGTGTTGGAAAAAATTGCACATCGCCTAGTTGAGGGGCTGTTTGCTCGTTATTCTGCCGTGACGTTTTTTTTGCGGGTAACAGTTCTTCTTGCACTAGTTTTACCCGCTGGGGGAGCCTTACGCGCTGCGAGGGGGGCTGGAGTGAAGCTTGGGTTATTATATATCGGAATGCGACTCTAGGGGCTGATAACAATGCAGAGCACAATAAAACATTGAGTGCAGGCATAAATAAAGAAAATTGCTCAAACTTGCTAAGTAATAACATAAAGGGGAAATATACACACCCACTAACCATAATGGGAGTTATGAATTTTAGTAAGAAATTCTTGAAGAAGACTCTTGTATTTGTCAAGTCCTTTTCAGATTTGTACGATCGAAACAAAATAAACATCGCTTCGCATATGAGTGTAAATACGATCATGTTCTTTGCTAAAAACTCAGAAGAGTAGTTAGGAAAGTCCGCCTCAAATAAAAAGGCTGAAATACAAAGGGAAAAGAACACACTTAACAAGTCTATTAAGAAAAAAGCATCCTGCATAATTGCCGAACTATTACCTGATTTAGCCTCAATATTCAAAATAATAGCATTTAATTTGCTAAATGAATACTTGACTAGGGAATATATGTTCGCTGGAGAATATTTAGGCGAAGCGTGTGGTTCTCCTAATGAGCGTTTTAGCCAGGCGTACGTACTATTCATTTTATGGAGTGTCATAGTAATGGCGAGTTTTCCTACCATCACCGTTTTATTCGCAATAATAGGCAGCCAGCGTGATAACCCATTCACAGATTTCCACTTACGCTTGATATAATCAGTAATCACATTGATAACCATTTTAACGCCAACAGCTGATTGTATTTCGGGGAGCGAGGAAAGGTCAAATAAAAACTAAAGGAGATGCGCATGGTTGCCTTTGTTTTCGAGGGTGCGTACAATAAGGTATGATAAGCTGTGTCCTTTGATGTGTGTGATTGCAACATCAATAGTGCCAAAGGGGAAGTAGTATGAGACTTGGTTTTACTCTAGCATTTTCATGGGGGTCTGCCTTATTGGGGGGATTGTTGTGCTTATTTTTGGCTAGTTGCAGTTCTTCGAGGTTTAGTTCTAAGTTTGACTACTCTTTTTCTAAGTTGATAGCAAAAGAAGGCGGTTACGTTAGTAATCCGGTAGACCCGGGGGGAGAAACAAAATTCGGAATCAGCAGGAAGGCGTACCCTAGTATTGATATAAAATCAATAACATTGGAGCAAGCAAAGCGTATTTATTATGAGGATTATTGGCGCAAAGCAAAGATACACCGCGTGCTCAACTGGGACGTGGCAAGCAAACTGCTAGACATAGTCGTGAATTTTGGCGAAAACCAAGCGAAGGAAATAATCCAGCGCTCGCTGATGTCTGTGCATAGACGCCCGCGTATGGGTCTTGAAGGAAAGTGGAGTCGGCTAGTGGAGCTTGTAAACGGTGTGTCGAATAACGAGGCGCTTCTTGCTGCGTTGAGGTCTGAGCAAGCGGCAGTGTATAGGATGATTGTCCAAAAGAAAGAGCCGCTTAACATATTCCTAGATGGGTGGCTGATCAGGGCATACTCTTGATAGTAGCGCGGGTTGTGGGTGTCCCGGGGGCTCCAAAAGATCGTGGAAAAAAGCGGTCAAAAAAACCGTAGTCTTTTGGGAAATGAAAATACTCAGCCTTTCAAAGGCTGCATAATTTTTTGAACGGCGTCATTCGCTGCTCATTAAACACCAGTTCGTTCGATAAGAAAAGAGCCTATAATATTAAGAAAAGAGCCCACAATGTAAGGAGTATTGTTACACAGCAGTCAGAATCTTTCTTTGTACTTTACTTTTGAGTTTTCTTTTTGATACACTAATATTATGAGGCGAGTGTGACTGATGTTGTCGAGATAGTCATCGGGGAGCACAAGTCGGTGTTTGGTATGAGAAGTATTTTAAATGTCTAGTCCGTTGCATCAATTTGAAGTGGGAAAGATTGTGGATTGCTCCATTGGTGGAATCGATGTTTCGTTTACGAAGTCGTCCTTGTATATGGTAGTTGTCACAGGTCTAATCTGCCTGTTACTTCATTTGGGTACGCGGGAAAAAAGGCTAGTTCCGTCCAAAAAGCAATCTCTTTGCGAGATGTTGTTCGAGTTCATTGAAAATATGATATCAGGACAGCTAGGAAAGGATGGTTTAAAATATACCCCTTATATATTCGCTTTATTTGTGTTTATACTTGGAGCCAATGTTATTGGTTTAACTCCGTATTCTTTTACGATAACTAGCCAGATCATAGTAACATTCACGTTATCTATGCTTGTGTTTTTAGGAATGAATATAATTGGCCTATCAAAACATGGTTTAGGTTTCTTTAGAATGTTTTGCCCTCATGGTGTTCCGGGATTTGTTTTGCCAATAATCGTTCCTGTTGAGTTTATTTCTTTCTTGATAAAACCGATTAGCTTAGCAATTCGTTTATGCGCAAACATGACCGCTGGACACATAATTTTGAAGATGATCGCTGGAGCATCAGTGTTTTGTGCGACGAGTTGCCCGGAACTGTTGAAAGGAACGTTGGTTGGCCCTGTTTTGATTAATATGTTGATGCTTGGATTCGAATTATTTGTGGCAATTTTGCAAGCATACATATTTACTATACTGAGTTGCATATACTTGAATGGCGTAATCCATATGGAGTAGACTCAGTACGGAGGCGTTGCTGGGGCTTAGGTCGTGTAGTAGGTTGTAGACGCTTGGTGGATGGTGTTCAGAGTAGATACACTTAGTATGTGGACGTTTGGCGCATTGTTGGGCACTTGGTGTACTGTAAGCACGCGGGACTTTGTGATTTGTTGTGGTTTGTTTTTTTAGAGGGTCATTATGGACGCATCGATGTTACAGTTTGTAGGAGCAGGCATGGCTACGTTTGCTTTGTTTGGAGTGGCTTTAGGGCTTGGAAAAATATTTTCTGCTGTGTGTGAAGCGATTGGGAGAAATCCTAGCGCAAAGGCAGATTTGTTCACGATTTCCATGATTGGTGGTGGTTTTACAGAGGCGATAGGTTTGCTCGCGTTCGTTATTGCGTTCATGATATTGATCAGTAAATAATTGACTGAGCCGGCCGTGTCAATCCAGGGATTTTCAATGGGCACGTTGATATAGACCAGAGAGCTTTTGGTAAGTCGTGCCAGTATGGGATTCTAGGATGGGGTAGCGTCGATAGTAGGGGGCTAGGATGTGCGGCTCAGGAGAGGGCTCTAACGATGCGGCTGAAAAGACGGCTCAACAATTGAAGGATAGCGGGCGTTTACTTGATTCACGGGGCCGAGTCGTTTGGGAGTATGGGATCTGTGGCGTTTGGTATGGGGCTGTGTGTGCGTTTTGTGGGTGTAAGTGTAAATATATATAGGTGTTTTTATGGATCTTCCTCAATTTGATACGACAACGTTTACTTCTCAGGTGTTTTGGCTGTTACTGTGCTCTCTGGTACTGTTGCTTTTCATAAAAAACGTATTTGTGCCAAGGGTTGTTTCCATCATGAATGCTCGGGACAAGCGAATTTTTGGAGACACCGCGCGGGCACAAGATATACGGGGCGCGACCCAAAAACTTCAATCTGATTACGATGAAAAGGTAAAGCTGAACAGGATGAATGCAAGTCAACAGCAGCAATCGAAGTTGGCTGAATTCGACGTAATGAAGGCCGAACGGATGCTGCAAATTCAAAAGGTATTTTCGCGAAAGCGGCTTGCCCTAGAAAAAAAAGGATCCATGGATTTGCATGTGAATAATAGCTTTGTTGATGTATTGCTCCATAGGTGTTAGGTGTTTTACTTGTTTTCTGATGAGAATTTTTACTTGGCCTTAAGCTTTTTGGCGTTAAGTGCGTTTGGATATTTCAAACTCAAGAGCAAATTCGTTCAGTTTTTAAATAAACGCATAAACGGAATATCAAAATCCATAAACAATGCGGCATGTGAAAAGGATCAAGCTCTACTGGAATTTACACGAATAAATAATGTCGTGTCAAAATTACCGGATGATATTGTAAAGATTTGGAACGAATATAATGTCGACTTGTCACGATTACACAAAGATTTAGAGGCTGAACTGAACAGGGTAGAAAAAATGAATAATGTTAAGCTAGAGAACATCCAAAGAATGGTTTGGCAGGCAGAGTATAGCTCGTTCGTGAAAAAAGTCGCAGATCAATTCAAGTTTGACGTTTTAGCTGCGTCTACGAAGCAGAAGGAATTAATTCTACAGCAATCAATCGGCTTACTTTCAACTGTTTCGCCAAGCGATGTATCCCGGAGGGGCCAATGAACAGGGGGGAAATGATCTCCAATTTCGTAAAAGAAAAGAGAAGCTGATATGACTAAAACGTTATTTTTCGAAATTTTAAGTGAAGAAATTCCCGCTAAAATGCAAAAAAACGCAATCGAACGGGCCAAAGAAGCTATTGCGAGAATATTAGCAAATCGTAACGTCCACCACGGCCTCGTGTATGCGTCGTGTGCGCCGCGCCGTTTGTGCGTTTGTGTGAAAGATGTTGACGAAGCAACGCAAGCATCTGTCATAAATAAAAGAGGTCCGCGAGTTAATGCGCCTGAGTCTGCGCTTCAAGGCTTTTTGAAGGGGAACAATGTAACGCGCGAAGATTTGATTATTCAAGGAGAATACTTTTTTGCACAGGTAGTGGAGCCTGCTGTAAAGTTTTTGGATACAATTCCAGATGTTGTTGGTTCTTTCATAAAGACTATGTCGTGGCCGAAGTCTATGCACTGGACAATTGTTTGTGACGCGGAAGGTGGTGGAAAGGAAGGCGCGAAAGAATGCGGAGAAAATCGCATAACTGGAAACTGCACTGAAGGAGAGGAGTGTGGTAGAGGCGAAGACAGCGCTGGAAACGAGAAGCGTTTGGTGAATAGCCTCCCTTGGGTGCGCCCTGTGCGTGCTGTGCTGTGCCTGTGGGGAAATGACGTGATCACGTTTAATATTCCGGAATGGGGGTTAACCACAGGAGGCGTAACGTATTTATCGGGATGCGCAGTAAATATAGATTCATTTGAGCACTATGTACGCGTGTTGAAGGAAAATTTTGTTATTGTCGACTATTATGCACGCCAAGAAGCTGTCATTGCAGAGTGTGAAAAGGCAATTCAGTCGCAATCAACACAGCATGGCACACACGTTGCGGATGATGAACTCGCACATGCTGCAGCGGATTATAAATTAGCAAATGTCACACCTAAAGAACTGGCAACAGCACAGAGCACAGATACACAAGAAGGGCAAACGCATCAGCCCCTTAATGTACACAAAAGTCAAAAATTAACAATAAAACAAGACCAAGCGCTACTTGACGAGATTACAGGACTCGTCGACTTTCCATTCATTGTTATAGGAAAAATAGATGACGCATTTATGTACTTGCCCCCAGATGTTCTTTCTACGTCAATGAAGGTGCATCAGAAATATTTGTCCGTGGAAGAGTCCGCGGCACCGCCCCCTCTTCCAAGCGGCGCTCCTTCTGCTGCACCAAACGTTTCTGACGTTCTCAGCTCTCCCCTTTCCTTGAATGAAAAAGCGCCCAATGTTCTCGCTCCGTACTTCATCGCCGTATCCAATAAACCAGGAAACGAAACAACGCGTCGTGGTTTTGAAAACGTGCTTAGGGCTCGCCTCACGGATGCAAGCTTTTTTTACAATGAAGACCTAAAAACGCCTATGGATGCGAATTTGCCCAAACTAGGTAACATTGTTTTTCACGAAAAGCTGGGCACCTTAGGTGAAAAGGTCGCGCGGTTACGGCGTTTAGTCCCCGAAGCCGATCGGGCTGCAACATTGTGTAAGCTTGACTTGGTATCTAACATGGTTGGTGAATTTGATGAACTCCAAGGAATAATTGGCGCGCACTATGCGCTAAAGCAAGGGGAATCCTCAGAAGTGGCCCAGTCTATCGCCGACCACTACACAGGACACGGGAACACATTGCCTATAACGGAAACTGGAGCGAAATTAGCGCTTGCTGACAAGGTGGATTCTCTTGTTGGTTTTTTCGGGATTGGAGTAAAGCCCACAGGGTCGAAGGATCCATACGCCCTTAGGCGAGCAGCCCTAGGAATTATACGAATATCACTGAAACGCCTGCAAATTAATTTGGGGGATATGGTCTTGGCAGCCTTAGATAACTACTCGACGTTTATTCGCATAGACGTGAACAGCGTATTTCAATCTGTAGTCACATTCATATATGAACGTTTTGACGTCTGTTTAAGAGAGCAGGAATCATTACGCTACGACGTAGTTCAGAGTGTATTAATGTTCGGATTACAACTGTGTCAAAAGTGTGACGAACCGGGGCATTCGTCGAATATGTCAAGTGAAAAGCGAAGCGGACCAGATAAGCCTTCGTCAAGTGTGTCAAATGCAATATTGAACTTAAGAGATATGTACATAAAGGCTAAGTCTATTCAGACTTACTTTGAATCTTCTAGTCAAGATTTTATGCAGCTATATACACGGGTTCGCGGGCTGATTGGCGAAAAGAATGCGAAAAATACAGGCGGCCTAGACGCGGTTTCTAACGACTACATTTGTAATAATGAGGCCAACCGACGCTTAAACACCGATGAAACGCTGTTTGAATGTCCTGAAGAGAAAGAAGCCTATGCGGCCCTTCGTCTATGTGAGGAAACTCTGTCAGGCCACGCTAATCCCCAAAGTGGGAAGGCGCCGTCGAATCGCGTTACTTCCCCAAGCCTGTACGAATATTGCGACTACATAAAAAGCATGAGCGCAATCGCTTCCCTTAAAGGCGTATTCGACAACATGTTTAGCGCCGTACAAATAAATTGCGAGGACCGCGCAATTCGGGCCAACAGGTTAACGTTGCTTTTGCGCGTAATGCACCTA
>JAISRQ010000134.1 GCA_031273545.1 Holosporales bacterium | reverse complement strand
ATGTATGGAATTCTGGTTTTATATTCCTTGTTTCCTAAACAATAGATAGCACTTTTTAATTCGTCCATCCTAGATTCGTTATACGGTACAACTTGTGCATGGGAATACTCTCGTCGGATAAGCTTTTCTTCGATAATATTCCTGCTTTTATAACCGTATTTAACGCCTACTCTGATCTTCGACGTAATAATCGATAAAAGACAAGCTCGCAATAAGGATGGCGTGTAAGAATCCCAGACAATATAAAACTGTTTGCCCTTGCAGTAACGATAAAAAAAGTGATAGTCTTTATAAAGAAATTTACTCTGTAATCTATCCGGAAATATGACTTTCAATAGGAGAAAAGTATTTGGAAGACCTATCTCCGTTAAAAAAGATTTTACGGCCACACCGCATAGGAGTAAAATGCGGTAGTTTTTTTCGGGAGGAAACATCCTGCGTAACTCAAACAAAGGATCTAACATCAATATAGCATCCCCTATACCCATTCCCACAAAGACCAGAATATCCTTGCTAGGTTTTGTTTCGTTGTATTTTGGCGTAAAAAAACGAAAAAACTGGGAATGCATAAAAACACGTCCTATATCCACAATTCTTTTGATTTTGTTAATCCTGTTGATAATTTCCAAATAAATACCCCGCATATAATTGATTCTGTGAAATCTTTCCTTAATGATTAACTGAACGCCAAATAGACTGAGCAAAGTGGAATAAATGTAATCTGCGTAGAATGGTCTTTACCCAATATCGTTTTTTTATGCAATCAAAAAAAGCAAAAGAGAATCCATTTTTATATGTTTTGAAAAAACGAGATCTTTGCTTATTAATTGGCACAGATTTGATTAACATATCATTGAGACAGATAATTTGCCTCGCATCAAATTTGATAAGATTTTCTTTAAAAGAAGAATGCAAAGCTTGATCTCCCTTTTCGCTCAACGCTAGGATCACTGAGGCTCCTGCAGGTGTTTTCATTCTGTAGCCGTCATGACAATCACCGCAAATGATATCCCCGGAAGTGCTTTTGTCCTTAAATTTGCAATCATAACACGACTTACGGAGATAAAGATTTTCCAAAAAACCAAACATATACTTATCCTCATATGCAGTATATAGAATATGGCCATCCTCAAATCGATACTCACACATCGGCTTATGATAGCTACGTACTTTGCTTCGCATATTGACGGAATATAAACGACTTTTACTCTCTCTCTCTCTCTCTCTCTCTCTCTCTCTCTCGAGTTCATCGACATATCCTCGCCACACCTTTGGCGATGGCACGCCGTGACATATTATGCTGAGAGTTATAAGGCGTTTCATCAATTCATCCGGCAGGCAGCTCTGAATACCGGCAACCTGACACGGCGTACCGGAAAAAAGTACGCTTTTCCCACGAACCAGCAGTTCACGTATTTCTACAAAACAGCCGCCAAGGTCGCTTTGCACATATTTCGAGCCCTGCATACGCTCGATATCCTGAATGTCGTTGGACACGATATGACGCGTCATTAACTTATCCGACCATACGCAACCACAGACATACCCGCCTTTATGCAAAACCTCCTGAGCTAAACCATAAAACACACCGCCCGAAGTGCTCTTCTTTACAGCCTCATCGTTCGGCGCGAAATAAATGTAGGCGTTTTTCGACTGCAAACTACATAAAAGTCCGCGTGGAGAATTCAAATATGGGCATGTGCTTTCACAAACGCCGCAATCCGAGCATCGTTCGCTATCGACGATCGGCATTAAAAAACCCTCGGCATTAGTGCGCATCGCAATCGTTTTGTCGGGACACGCCGATACGCAAGCGGTACAGGCTGTGCAGTGCCAGTCAAAGTTAAATTGGATCATCTTAACAGCTTACTCCTATCGCTTTTTTCAGATAGGCGATGGAGTCATCTTTCAGGCTCTCCAGTTTTCGCTTTGTCGGAGCAAAATCAGTGGACATAATTTTGTCAAAATCAACCTCAAGCGGCCGCAGGTAATGGGACTCCAAACCGAGCTGGCTTAATAGAGATTGTCTTCTCGTATCGAAGTTTCCATTATTGACGGAGACAAACGGCTTCTCATACTGTATTGAAAAAACAGCACCATGAAATGCATCCGTAACAACAAATGTCGCATTTTTAATAAGGCCTAAAAATTCTTTAGGTCCAACATCAAGTTTGCGTTTTACACCTGAAAATATGTGTTTTGGAGAAGCCATGATGCAGACTATTTTTAATCCAAGTTTGTTAGCAACGTCCTTTGCAATATGTAATGCATCTTTTGAGCCAATCCAAGACAAAAGAAGAACATATTTAGTCATTGCTGTCTCCTCTTCAATATTTTTATATTCCTCCACTTTCAGCAATAACGTGGGATCCAATACCAACTTACAGTCAAACCCCTTTGACTGTAAGTAGCTTACTCCGCTTCGCTCCCTCATAGAGAGCATGTCGTATGTCTGTATCCATGGCAAAACCTCATTTTCACATTGCGGAAGTTTTTCTACCCAGTCTCCAAAGGAAGTCGCGTACGTAACTCGGCGCTGTTTCTTGGGAAAGTTCAGGTAATATATCATATTAAAGTAACGCCCTGCTGGATCTAAATTCCAGCCCTGATCGCTTCCACAGACGATACATTCATAGTTGCCAGCTTGTTCTATAACCTCTTGTTCTGTCCGACAAAGTGGGCCGCGTTTAAGTTCAAAATTAAAAAAATCGTCAAATAACTGATCCCTCTTCAATAATTTTTTTGCATAAGGCAATCTAAATATACTTTTTAGAATATCCTTAGGATAGAGAGGCCTTTTTTTGTAAGAAGGACGCACTTCGCGCAGAATATCGGATTGATAATCGATAATCTCACAATCAGGCTCGAATTTTTCTATAGTTTTTTGCAATGCATAAACTTGTAAACTTGAACCATGGTTATAGTTAGCAAAGATTGACAAAATGCCTATTTTCTTCATAGTAAACCTCCTAAAACTTCTGTTGAATTTTTAGTTTTGTACCACGGGCGCTCGCATGAATTCATGCAGACAAAAATCACAATATCGACATGTATCGATAGCCTTTCTGCCTTCCATTGCTAACTTTTTACGATATACGGCATATTCTTGCGAATGCCACACATCCATAATAGCTTCATCCGCCACGTTTCCCAATGTATTTTCCCCAAGCGCGTCGTTACAGCATAAACTGACATTTCCATCAGGGCGAATTACAAGTTGATTCCACGGCAAAAGGCATGATGTGTCAAGTATCTGTCTCTTGAGGTTGTTGGGGCTTTTCCCTCCCCTGGTAGACAAAACCTCATTAATTTTTCTGCGTGCAATGATTACTTTCTCCCGTATTTCTCTGTGGTTCTTGATATACTCATTAATTATCGCTACAGGCTTTATCAGTTCCAGCTTGTCATTATAGTTGTCTATGCACATTTGATCCAAATATGGGATGACATTGCAAAATCGCTCCGGCGAAAGCACTGTCCCATTTGTAAATACACTGATATGCGCGTTTGGCAGAGCTTCCCTGGCGATTTTTGAAAACCTCTCGAAACGTTCGTCCAAAAAAGGCTCATTATTGCTGTAAAGAGAAAAAGAGCCTTGGAAATGCAGGTTTTTCAATTCGGAGATGATTTTCAGAAATAGCTCCTCTTTCATCTTGATTTTTTTGCGAGTATCTGCATTTACATTTACCGGGCAAAAAGGGCATATTCCATTGCACCAATTTACCGTTTCGATCTCGACCCTGGTAAAGATTGGAGGCACGGCGCCGAATTTTTCCCACGCAACACGAGCTTGTATTTTCATATACCCGATAGATCTTTTCT
Organism: Holosporales bacterium; assembly: GCA_031273545.1. Classification (GTDB taxonomy): domain Bacteria; phylum Pseudomonadota; class Alphaproteobacteria; order BNTO01; family BNTO01; genus JAIRNK01. The sequence continues at coordinate 3,309 of JAISRQ010000134.1, read as the reverse complement.
CCAGTGGCTTTTTTAATATTTTTTTTAATGATTGAAACATGCGTAAACTGCGAATTTCTCTAAATATTCTACCTTTAGCGTACAACAACACCAATCACCTAATTTTCTTAATGATGGTTTTATCTGCCTAAAAAAACTTTGAGTAAATGCATTCTATCGCCTCACAACTACTTCGATGTTATATTTTATTCTCCTACAGTTTTTGATTTTTGCACAAACTCTTTTTTCATAGTCTCTATATAATCGGCAATCAGAGTCCACGTCAAACCAATGCAGAGACCTACCAGCGTCGCCAACAGTATAATCTGCGCTCTTTTAGGTTTATATTTGTAGTCCGGCGGGATGGCCGGGTCAATGACCTGCACCATCATTGTCTCACGTGCTTCGTCAATCTTGGCCGTTTCAAACTGCCTCATCATCACATCGTACATTGCGGACGCGTATTTAACATCCCGCAGGCGGCGTTGATATTCGAGCCCCAACTGCGGAGCGTCGCGAAGCGACGTAGTTTGATTCTCATCGTTAGTTTTTTGCACCTGCTGCTGTTCAAGCTTCGAAAGCTCCGTCCTCAGCGCCACAAGCTCCGTCGTTGCGCGTTTCAAACTTGGGTTATCGCTTTGAGCATACGTCCGTAATGATGACAGTTCCACCTCTTTTGCCGCAACCTGAGCGCGCATGGTCGAAATCGACTCCAACATCGCTTGAAACTGTGGCTCCATCACTACGAGTCCGCTTTTTTCCTGGTATCTTTGCAGTTCATCCTCAACATCATCCAGAGTTTTGCGCGACTGAATCAACTGTTGTTCGAAAAAAACCCTGCGCTGTGCGGCTTCGCCTATCGTGAGAGATTGCAGAACATTTTTAAGCTCCTCCACAAAAGCGTTTGCCATCTTTGCGGCTCGATCAGGGTTTTCATCCACTGCAGCGACCGTGACGATGCCACTTTTCGAATCCTCAGCAGTGCTCAATATGTCAGAAATTACAAGATCACGCATTTTAAGGCGGTATTTTCCTTTATACAATTCCATCAGATTAAACTGATCAATAATTTTGTCTACAACAGTCTGGCTTCGCAAAACACCAATAAAAAGTTGCCCGTTAGTAGATATTCCACCCAGTCCTATCATCCCGCCCAATCCACCCAATTGAGAGAGCATTGCTGACGCCGCGCTCGAACTTCCCTGGGAAGAAGGCATTATGTGCGTTTCCGCCCTGTAGATCGGCGTCGCGAATAGACAGTATAAGACAGATCCTCCTCCGAAGAGGAGAACTAAGGTGGCAATTAATTTTTTCCGTTGGTCAAAAATCAATAAAGATTCGTACAATGTTCTTTCTTGTTCCATTTATCTTCTTTCTCCTTTGGCTTAGCGGTGGTTAGGGCATCTTCCTGTATTATTCACTGCATGGTACATAATTTTTGATAAACTAAATCGGTATTCGTGCAAGCCCTTTTCGAATCCGAAGCATTAAAAATGCTGAGGACAGTCGTTTTTGAACGACGCGCGCAAATCAGTTCTTTCAGATAGTGCACTGCGTTTACGTCGTTACACCGGCAGGCCGCTCATATGCTCAGCATCGATCCCACATATCGCGCTCCCCGTTTACTTTCTACTCCATATGACCGCTTCTTCCACACTACCGCAGGGCGGATCGCTCGCTCCCCCTGGCGGTCGTTTGCTTATGTTTGTCGGGTCTATCCCTAAGCGCGTCGTTTTAATGCAATGCCTTGTACAAACATATTCCTATCCATGCCTCTGATTTTTGTATTCGTTTAAGCTCCATACGCCCAACTCCGCTCGGCAGGTACTCAGGGAAATATCGGGGGTTTCAGGGGGGCCAGTGAGCCCCAGGGGCAAATGGGCTCTCTTCCCCCTGAGCTTGAGCGGTTACTGATTTTTTTATTTTTTTATAAACTAAATCATACGACGCTGCAGTTCTTGCGATGGAAAATTTTTCATGGGCTTCTCTGTAAGCATTAGAAGTAAGGCGATCTACAAGGGTCCTGTCCTGCAGTAAAGAACAAATTTTATTTACAAACTGGTTGACATTCCCGCTTTCGCAAAGAAGACCGCTATATCCATCCGTTACCACATAGGGGATACCGTCTACGTTAGAAGCCACCACCGGTACACGACAGGCCATGTATTCCACAAGGACCAAGCCGAAGCCTTCCCATTTGGAGGTTAAAATCCCAATGTCGAAGCACTTTATATATAGCTCTGGTTGATCGACCCAACCTGTAATCAATACTCGGTCAGTTAAGCCCAACGATGCCATTCTCTCCTCAAGAGGTTTGCGCAACTCCCCATCGCCGACGTAAAGAAAATAAATGTTTTCGAGGCGTTCTTTCAGTGCGCAGGCCACGTCCAAAAAGAGAAAAGGATTTTTTTGTTCGGTAATCCTGGCTACCATGCCGATGATAATTTTATCCTTGGGAATACCCAAACGTTCTTTCAGCTGACCGACGTCTTCTTGAAAGTGATATTTTGTGAGGTCAATGGCATTATCAATTTTTATTAATTTATTGGAGGCAATACCCACTCCCATAGCGCTATCCACCTCATATTGAGATACACACGTAATCGTTTCGGTAATATGATAAAGAGCACGTTCGATAGTGCTATAAAAAATTTTTTTTCGATTGGAGACTCGCATATTAAAAGACCATCCATGTGCCGTATAAACAGACGGAATCCCTTTCAGCCACGCCGCAAGTCTACCCACTACGCCAGCCTTGGAAGAATGAGCATGCAAGATATCATAGTTTTGTTCTTTAATGATCTTCAATAAGTGGAGCAAAGAAGAAATATCCTTAATAAAAGAAACTTCACGGCACATATCAAGTTCAATATATTCTACTCCCTGCGCAATGCACTTCTCTCGCAGGGCTGAATATTGAGGGCAAGCCACTACGTTAACATATCCTTTTGCTTTAAGCTGGGGCAAAAGTAAATTTAAAAACTCAATGCTGCCTCCAACCGTGCCTTGTAAAACATGTAAAATTTTCATGTTTGCCGCCCAAGCACTGTCGAACGATACCTTACGCAGGGCAAACAAGCCGCTGGGGCTGTTTGGGCCACGACGGGTAAGCCTTCATATCCTTTATTTTGCACAGAAATCATTACGACAACCGGGCTGGATGGCGTGGAAAATAAACCGCGACGCGCGGAAAAAACAACCCGCCGCCACGCAGGCAATACATTACAGGCCCCGCTGCCCGCTGCCCGCTGCCCGCTGCCCGCTGCCCGCTGCCCGCTGCCCGCTGCCCGCTGCCCGCTGCCCGCTGCCCGCTGCCCGCTGCCCGCTGCC
>JAISRQ010000131.1 GCA_031273545.1 Holosporales bacterium | reverse complement strand
TTATTAGCCTTATCCGGTGCCATATTTTAGCCCCCCGTGTAAAGCCAAAACGTCGGGGGCAATAACTGAGGTCTCTGTTCCACATTAAAGGTTTGGACTGAATGGATGACATATCTTATCTACATATGCCTTAAACAAGCGTTCCCACCTAACAGCAAACAACCACTTGTGCACTTCAAAAAATTTTGCCTCTGTGGAGAAAAACAGAAACGACGGACTTCCAATAAACTTTTCTTCAGGAATGAAACCGACAATTTTAATTTCCCGGCTGTCGCACGAATTGTCCCTGTTATCGCCCATCATGAAGTAATGTCCATCCGGAACAGTAAATTCCTCAGTATTGTCCAAATGCGCCGCCCCAAACGGGAACGCCTTTAATATATAGTGCTTTACGCCATTTGGCAGCGTCTCCACATAGCGTTTGACAACTGGCGGCATTCCTCTATCGTTCATGGGGTACGTGTCCACATATTCCAGTTTCGTTGGTTCTCCGTTTATGTAAAGTGTGCCCTCCTTCATATGGATCTTATCCCCGGGAAGACCGATTACGCGCTTAACATAGTTGACACCCTCCATGGGGCACCCTATTCCTTTTCTTATTTTTTGCCACAATTTTTGGAAAAATCCGTTAAAGATGCCATGGTAATAATGCGACATTTCGCTTTCATCTGAGAAATCGTGGAAAAACACGGCAACATCCCCGCGCTGAGGCGACCCCATTTTTATGCGTCCAGTCACGCATTTTGGCTGCAAAAGTGCGGAATACCTCGAATAACCATATGAAAATTTATTAACAAAAATAAAATCCCCAATTAACAACGTTGGCATCATCGAGCCAGAAGGGATAGTGTACGGCTGATACATGAAAGTATGAACCCCGATAACTAATAAGATTGCCCAAACGTACCCAAGCAATACACCCTTTTTTTTAGACCGATTTTCTTGATCCATATTAACTCCCTTAAACCAATTACACGTGCCTCGGAATGTACCATCAAAAATCCCGATGGCAATCCCTTATATCGGACAAAATCAACGCTTTCCACGCGTTTACAATAGACCCAATCCCAAATTTAATACCGTCGCTCTTTATGAGCAAAAACTTGTGTTCCCTTTTTTTTCAGCTACATCCACCAGACGCTCTGGTATATATGCAAAACCCCTACGGGGAGACCCCCACTAAACAGTACAACAATATTCCTATAATTGAAAACGAATCGTATGTGCTAGTCGTATCTTCGACTAGCAATGTTTCTCAAAAGTTTCTTTCTGCGAAAGTATGTGACTTTAGAAATTGCGCTGAGCGACTACGAAGCTCAAGCGAAGTGTTGTCTTGCTGGCATTGTTGAAACAAAGAAATGCTATTTCATTTCCAAAAGATTACGGACTATCTAGGTGGTAAAACGCTTACGATCCTTCATTTTTTTTGTTCACAATCTTTGGGCTCCCCAGGTGTAGTCGCAATTTGATAATTTTCGACTAAGCTGTCAGGCAATCCTCTATTTAGATACCTTATACGACGCCGATTAACTCTGCTCGCTTATACTTATCCATTTTTAAAATATGTGTTGCAAATGCCCCAATAAAGGCCCTATTATGACTTACCACCAAAACCGTCCCATCGTACGACTCAAGGGCGGAAGATAATGTTTCCACGCTGGACATATCCAAATGGTTCGTTGGCTCGTCAAGTATCAAAAAATTATTTTTCTGAGCTAAAAGCGCCGCGATCACAACCTTGCTGCGTTCGCCCCCAGATAACACACGTACAGATTTCCTAACGTCATCGCTCGTAATCAACAAGCTCCCAAGCAAAGACCGAACTTGCTGAATTGTAACATTCGGCGCAAGGGCCATTACATTTTCTAATACATTTTTATCCTTATCCAATACATCAAGCTGATCCTGAGAGTAATACCCAACCGTAACATTGACCCCCCAATCGCATTTTCCGCAAAGGAACGGGATCTCTTGGACGATACTTTTTAGCAGAGTAGATTTCCCAATCCCGTTGGCCCCAATAATTGCAATTTTTTGGCCACGCATAATTTTTATGGACAGATTCTTATTTAATACAATTTGTTCTTTTCCTTTACCCTGTACGCCGTTCACGCCATCCGTTCCGCGTGTATCATCTGTCCCTTCTCCTTCATATCCAATCGACGCATCCTTTATCTCCAGCACAATCTTCCCGCTCGGTTTATCGACCTTCATGTTAAAGTGAGCCTTCTTGTCGATTTCCTCCACATCCAGCTTCGATTCCAGCTGCTTCAGGCGCTCAATCATCTTGACGCGGCTCTGCGCCTGTTTCGCCTTTGTTGCCTTTGCCCGAAAACGATCAACGAACATTTGCATATGATCCTGCTTCCGCTGTAGTGCTACTCGCTCCCGGCGCGTTTGCTCGGCTCGCTCTGCCTTTTGCTCTAGGAACGAATCGAAATCGCCGTTATACACGCGCGTAACCCCCTTAGACATATGAATCGTGATTTCTGACAAGTTATTCAGAAAATCCCGATCATGCGACACAAAAAGCAACGTTCCGCGGAATGATTTCAAATATTGCTCTAACCAAGTTAAACTAGGTAAATCAAGGTGGTTCGTTGGCTCGTCCAAAATCAAAAAATTTGGATTATTGATCAGCAACTTCGCCAGCTCTAATCGCATCCGCCACCCTCCTGATAAAGTTAGAGGCGAATCATCAAACTGTGACGTCTCCATCCCCAACCCGACCAAAATCCCCTTCGCATCTGCATCCAATGCGTATCCACCTTTGTCTGTGAACTCTTGTTCTGCAAGTTCGTAGTTCGCATAAGATTGCTCAGAATAATCCTCCGTCATGAGCTTCAGGGCATGATCGCGCTTGGCCTCCAGGTCGCAAAGAGTTTGGTGCCCGGATATGCACTCCTTAAGGATGGTTTCTTTCGGGTGCGCATTTGGGGATTGCGGTAAATAAGCAAGAACGCACTCTCTGGGGATGATGATCTTGCCGCCATCTGGCTCCTCGAGCTGGCAAATCATGTTGAGCAATGTGGTCTTGCCTGCACCGTTCGCCCCAATGAGCGCAATGTTGGCGTTCTTCGGGAAGTTATACGAGAAGTCGTCAATTATCACTTTGCCACCAAAGTGCTTTGATAAGTTTTGTATGATAATCATTTAAACCACGCAGCGATTTTCAAGAAAAAGGACTATAAACACGATATATAAAATAGAAGAGAGGAAGGTACTACTGCTCCAGTATATACCGGACCTTCCGAAGAATGCCAACATTAGATCTGTTCTCGTGGCACAAATCGTATACCGCAAAGATTGCGGACAAAAAAGCAGAAGAATCGTAAGCGTTTGTTCTCCAAAAACGCTCGTAATCTTTTGATGAAAAGGATTATGCCTAAAACCCCAAATGGTAGCATTACTCCATGAGTACAGATAGGATAGCTCTCCAAAAAAATAAGAAAAAATTAACTGCTTTGATGCATTACATGTATTTATTTTTTTTAAAACATATGGTACAATCCACTTATCTTGTGGGCGGATGTGGTGTACAGATGGAACTTGTGTGGGCGCTAGGATTATCTGGAGATATGGACGGAGTTCAAGCGTCGCTCATATCGGCAGATGGTCAAAGAATTGAAGATACAGGGACGTCGCTGTTCCTTCCCTATTCGGATACGTTAAGAAGAGAGCTGTTGGCATTGCAAAGAACGGAATTCATTAATACGACGCCGGATGACGCAATTAGCAAATTAAGCGAGGAAGTTTCAGGCTGGTTTGTACAAGCAAGCCGGAGAGTAATAGACAGGACAAAAAAAGTTCCATCCGTTATAGGCCTTTACGGGCAAACAGTTGAATCAAGACTAGGCAGGAAGGTCATCCGTTTAGGGTCCGCGGAAATGTTGTTATCAAGATTAAAAATTGCGACAGTGTACGATTTTCACGAATCAGATTTACAAGCTGGCGGCAATGGCGTCTTCCTTGAGGCTCCGTATTATCAAGGCCTAGTAAAGTGGGCTCGCGATAGGAGGTTGCTGCCGAATTATCCGAAAATGGCTGTTATTGATGTGTCTGACCTTGCGCGCGTTACCATCCTCAGCGAGAAAGACCCCATTGCTTTTGAAGCTGGCCCGGGGCTGGCCTTGATCGATGAGTTTACGCAGTACGCATTCCAAAGGAACGACACAGACGGGAGCATGGGGGGGCGTGGAGAAATAAATTGTAGCGTGTTGAACCAATGGATGCGAGCCAATAAGTCGGTACCGAGACCGACAAGCTTGTGTGATATTAGCAAGTTTATTCCATATACGAGGGATTGCCATACTATCCCGCCGCTAAATGGGGTAGCAACCCTTACGGCATTCGTGTCGCAAATGGTGGAAAATGCTGCTGCTGGTTATTCGGACCTAAAGGGAGCAATTTTAACAGGACGAGGTGCTAAGAACACATTTCTTAAAACGTTGCTCAATCGCTCTTTTAATGTGTTTCTTCCTAAGGATATGTCTTGGAATTACCAGTTTGAGCAATCAGAGGAGGCGGCATATAACGCGGTTAGGGTGTTATATGGGTTGCCTACTTCATATAGGACGACAACCGGGGTAGAGTCAGTTTGCGGGAAGATAATCTGCAACAACAAACCAGGCGTCTGCGAGTGTTAGAGTTTTGTTCGCGGCTTTTGGGGATTCCGCATGTACGGATTACGGGATATTTTGAGAACGAATACTTGTGATTATTCAGTTTCTAGTCCGCAATTTTTGGAAACCGGCGAAGGGTTATGACTTTTTTTTATAAAAGAGGGTCCGTTAACGATTTGTTTACTAAATAGATGCTAGCATCGCTGCGGGGATGTTAGCATTTTTTTAAGGGATTTTTTGTTATGAATAAAATGATTATTGGAGTATTTGGGCTAATAGGAACGGTTTGCTTTGGAAGCGAAGAGGATTTTCCGAGGATGTCACTGACTGAACACTTAGATGCCATTACCCACCAACTTAGTCAACTGGGCACGCGACTAGACAGGTTTGAAAATCGATTCATAGCCTATGCCGATATTGAGCGCATTGGGGATGAGCTTGCGCCGCCACGCGAGTTTTGGGATCGATCCGAGAGTACTGAATATAAGGTGGATGCCATTGCCCAGCAACTTAGTCAATTGGGCACGCGACTAGACAGGTTTGAAAATCGGTTCATGGCCTACGCTGATGCAGGACGCGCTGGAGATGAGCTTGCGCCGCCATGCGACTTTTGGGATAGATTCGAGGCCACTGAGCGTAAGGTGGATGTCATTGCCGAGCAACTTAATCAATTGGGCACGCAACTTTACAGGTTTGAGGCCCGATTCCTGGCCTATGCTGATGTTGAACCACGCGAGGTTTTGAATAGATTTGAGAGAGCGAAACATAAGTCTACCGTCACTGCCCAAAACGTGGCTAAACTAACGACGCAGCTCTGCGACACGTTGCAGCTCTGCTACACGTTTGATACGATATTTTCACAATACGAAGAGGTATAATCCAACTAATTCGAACACAATAAATGACGCCAATATTTGGATCTAGTGAACAGAGGGAGAGGAATAGGGTGAGAGTTAGGGGGGAAGGCCCCACCCCAACCACCGCCTTCCATCCTATCAGAAATAGGTTAAGAAATCGTAAATAGAAAAATCTGTCATATTTAAGGCAAGTTTTATCATTAACCGCCCATTAACTTTTTTGTGCTAGGATAAAAGGTGGTGGTTGGGGTGGAGCCTCTCTCTCCTCCTAGCGCTCTTATCCGCATTAATCCACTTCTCCTTCCCGCATTTCTTCCTACCGCTTCTCCCCGCACACCACAGCCCCCAAGCGTTCGGCAGCACCAGCCACAAACATCTCGCGCGCCGCCTTGCTCATTTCCTGCAACGCGACATGATCGCTGCACAGCTCAAGTAACAATGCCGTAAGCGTTTCCGGTGTAAATGCGTGCTCCTCAATTAATACGGACGCCCCTGCTTGCTCGTATTGTGCGGCGTTATACAGCTGATCCCCATCGCGAGAGCTCGCCAATGGCACCAATACGGACGGCACCCCAGCAGCAGCAATTTCCGCCAAACTAAGCGCCCCAGAGCGCGATATCACAATGTGCGCCCAACGCAATATTTCGTCCATATTTTGGAAAAACGGTGCGAGGGTTGCGTCTACTCCTGCCTGCTTATACAACAAGCCGACGCGCTCACGGTCCGTGTCGCTGACCTGCATTATCACGCGAACATTATATCTATTGCATTCTTTAGATAGACATTTAATTGCTTCGGGAACTACGCGTGAAAACAAGCCCGCGCCTTGACTGCCCCCCACAATAAAGATATTAACGCCATCCTTTGGTAGTTCATATTTTGTGTAAGCGAGCTGCGATATTTTTTCGCGAACAGGGTTGCCCGTAAAGACGTGGTTGCGCTGCAAAGGCAGTTTTACAACGTTTTTGAAGCCAGTTGTGATCGCTTTGGCTCTTTTAGCGAGAATTTCGTTCGCTTTGCCTAAAATGGCGTTACATTCGTGCAATATGGAAGGGATTCCAAGGATTTGAGCGGCGAACACCGTCGGCGCAGATGGGTATCCCCCGAACCCAACGACTGCAGCAGGGCGTCGCCATAACAAAAACAAAAAACTTTTTATGCCACACCAAACCAGCCCTTTTATAAATATAATTTTTTTTATTTTTTGCGAAGCGTTAGCGTTTGGACGAAAGCGCGATACGACAATCCTATCAAAACAAGCGTGGTCCACCCACTTTTCTGCACGCTCGTCAGTAAAAAGGATAACGGACTTCCCCCTGGATTTCAGCACACAAGCAAGGCTTACCGCGGGAAATAAGTGGCCCCCCGTGCCTCCGGCAGCTAATATATATAGATCCTTTTTCACCGTCTCTTGATCACATTCTCCAGATTCATCTAAAACGCGATTATACACCCCCCTTCACAAGAATTCCAATCGGCCTCCCTCTGAAAAAAAACTTAGCACATTGGCCTTATTCTAGTTGACATCGTTGCTAACTATGCGATAGCATAACTAACTAGAAATATTATTGAACAGGAACAACACTATGAACTTTTTTAAAACCCCCGTAGCGCTTTTGGGAATTTGCTTGATCGGACCAAATTTATTTGCATCACGTTCGTCACAAGTTTACGATCCTAATTTTGAGAATAGGCGCGCAGTACGAGAAGAACTCTTGTTAAAAATGCAGAAAAGACAAAATTTTGTTGCTGTACAAGCGGCCGCACAAGAGATGACGAACTCTTTATCAGACATACTTTCGACACCCAGCGATACGTCAATCGAAATACAAGAACAAATAGACGATGCGCTAGCCGTTGTTCGCAATTTCGAACAAATGCTCAGACAGTTCAGCAGTAAAGCGAAACAAAGGCCAGTTCATGTAACATTCGACCTTGGTGAAGAAAGAGATGCGAACGAGGAAATGCCTCCGCGGCGCACTACTACGAGAAATGCACGCTTTCCTCTCACGCCTGAAGCAAACCGAGGGCGTTCAGTATCTGATGTCCTGCCGTCTCCTATTGAAACAGTAGATATGTCGCTTTTGCTTCCATCGTACGGTCCGCTTTCGGACGATACACGTGTAGACGGTATAATTACTACAGAGTGGCATCCTCACGCTTTAACGAAGGAGTTACTAGAACCAGCTACTCATCATGCAACAGAAGAGCAAGAAGCCTACGATGTAAAAACACATGTGACTGATTGGTATCCTAGCAATCAGTAAACTCTAATATACCGGCTCTCAAGGATTACGGATAAGAAGCTAAAGGATAGTTACAGTTTGTCCGCTTAAAAAGTCCGTAATCTTTTGGGAAGTGATATAAAATGAATTTTGCCCAGAGAATTAATACTTAATTAAACTGTCTCATCGTATAATATAACTATATAGAATGTACTATGCGATATTTTATGATTGTAATAAATTTAATAAAAACGCTTAAATCTCGTTCCTCCAAAAGCTCGCCACGTCGCATGCGTCAGCGCAATTTTGATATTGTAGCTCGCAGCGTGTTGGCCTTAGCTATGCTGCATTTCGGCGCATATGCTTCTAATGAAACCGATCTCGATATATACAATGAAAAAATCAACAATGCAGTCAACCTCCTCGACAGTACTATCACCTTAATTAGCGATGGCCCAACGGGGATATCGGATTACGTCGGCACGGTTTCAAGTAACGTGGAGAGGATCAAAGAAAGCATTACAGGTTCAAAGGACGATGTACAAGACGTGTTTACAAAGAAGGATTTATTTTCGTACCTCGTTGGTGTTGCGTTTCCTGAAATTGAGCCATACGTCTCTAGGGCGTTGGTGTATCCGACGCTTCCAGACTTAACCACGCTAGTATTAATCAATCAGTCATCAATATCCCAGAATACAATCGACAATCTAGGCAGCTTTACAAGTATGGTCATCGTTGGGAATTACGCTCCTGCAGGGCTAGAGTATACGAGCCTCACGCACCTCATCTCCCTTAGGATGTATCACGGTAATGTGAATAATGTGCGGTCATCTGTAATAAGCCTTGTTAATCAAAAAGTACTGGAATATCTAGAAATCCCCATTTGGGGGAGCAGTTCAATTGCAGCCAACGCATTTAAAGCGACATCAGCCGCACCAAATACAAAGCTGAGAGAGCTAGTTGGTTTTGAAGACGTAACCAGTATTGGTAACAATGCATTCCAATATTGCAGTGGGTTAAATTCCATGTCTTTTCCAAAGGTAAGTACCGCCGGCGGGTATGCGTTTAATTCTTGCAGCAGTTTAACATCACTTTCCCTGCCGCTGTTAACTACTGCCGGCGATTCTGCGTTTTGTGCTTGCACAGGTTTAAAAACACTTGACCTGCCGCTGTTAGAAGAAATCGGCAGTTATGCGTTTGCTTATTGTCGCAGTTTAACATCAATTTCCGTGCCGAACTTAACTGTTGACAAGACCGGCTACGCTTCTTTTGTAGAAGTACCAACAGGAGCAATTCCCTCTAGGTTTAGGACATCTACGTTTACTTAACATTTGGAGACGGAATTGTTGAGAGTTTTTGGATAGAAAATGAAGAGCCTCCACCCCAACCACCACCTTTTATCCTAACAGAAAAA
>JAISRQ010000123.1 GCA_031273545.1 Holosporales bacterium | reverse complement strand
GATATCTAATCCAGACGTCTAGTTTTGATGACATGAATGATCCTCCTTTTTCTTCACTCTAGTTTTTGGAGTCTCTTATTTAACATATCGACCGCCTCGTCTGTCAAATCCAGCGATTTATCTGCGTAATACACCGTCATTATATTAGCTACACTTGTGTTTAATACGATGTTCAGATTATATTTCTTCGCCAAATCCTTAGTTATTTCAACCATTGCGTCATTCAGCATTTGCTCCAACATTTTTACTTTATTGCGCAATACATCCGTTTGTTTCTGTAATTCTTCCTTAATCTTCGCGGACTCCTGTTCGTATTGTGCTTTATATTCGGCGCGTTTTTTAGGTGGAATCGTCTTATCGGAAAGCAATTTCGTCGTTTTTTTTAATTCTTCCCTTTTTTTTGCAAATTTCGTGTCCATATTTTTTTCAATTTGCTCTGTGTCTCGTTGAATGATCCTCACTACTTCCGCAAATGGAGTTGCTTCGTTTTTCAAGCGGAGCCCGTCCACCACTGCTATTTTTGGGAGAGCCAGTACATCCTTAGGATAATACACGCGCCCCAAGAAGAACGCGCCAACGCCCCCCGCTCCACATAACAGTATTATTGATATTTGCTTCATGTACATTTCTGCGATTATTACAACTCCACCTTTATTTTTAAGTTCATGCCGTATATCAAGTTATAACTCCGCCTATTTGAAATTCATGCCATATCCCAACAAAACTCTGCATTCCACGTCTCCTGATTTTTTAACCAAAGGACGAGCGTATCCAATCGAGATCACACCAAAAGGCGAATTCCACGCGATACACGCTCCGACTGTACATCTCAAAGAAAATTCGTCATTTTTTACCGACGTAATATCAGTTCCGTCAATTTTGTCTGACCGCCACGCCGCACCGCAATCCGCAAATACTGTTCCATATATTCCTGCTTGCTCTGACATTGGACACGAAAACTCCAAAGAGCCTGAACAAGAACGTGTTCCTCCAAGTTTTTTTGACTCAACACTTTGAAGTTGTACAAATTGTAACACGTCAGATTGTTTTTCCCGTATTGCCGCACTCGTTATCGCTGTTAAATTCTCCTTATTAAATTTTTCGACACCGTTCAATTCACCAGTAAAGTACTTGCGAATAGACTCTTTATTGTCCGTAATAAACGTCTTTTGTGAGTCACTCAAATAACTCAGTGACCCTGACTTATCAATAAATCGATCGATGGCCTGCAGTCGTCTCGCATTACATGGCCCCCGAACAGGAGATACACCCAACCTCTCGAACCCACGCAAAGACTCACCGCCAACATATAACGCATCCATCCTATGAAGCTTGTTTTCGCCAAGCGTTGTTATACAAGAAAATGCCCCACGCATGCTAACAGCTACGTCCTTATATACCTTATGATGCCAACTGCCTCCCCAAGTGTTTTTTATGTATTTTATTGAACCGCCAAGCCCAGACACAGTCGTGCCCCAGTAAAGGTGGTACCCTCTTGAAGGAAGGAACCCCCTGTTCCTATTGTCAAACGACAACGTATGAGTAACAGCAGATCCCCAACGTACGCCGTTCGAGTAATGCGAATCTATAAACGCAGAATGTTCTTTTCCTTCCTTCGATTCCAGCCACGTTTTAAAATCATTAGATGCACTTTTACTCAGTTCCGCAGCGGATTGTTCTTTTTCAGTCAGGACGGACGTTGTGCTGTCTCTGTGCAACTTATATGACCAATGCTGCGTAACGTGGCGCGAAAACTTATACCCTAAGCTTGGGGAAATTCCAGTATCAGAGTGGATTGTCCCTTTCATGTGCTTTGAACGCGTGTGCGAGAGCTCAACCCCCCCCATTAGACGCCGTTCCAAAAAGTACGGCTCAACAAGCGAAATTACTCCTTCAAATGATTTTTTCGCGTACGAAACCGAAAAGTCTAGCTGTTGCCCCTTTCCTCTATGGTTTGGATCTGATATCCCAAATTCGAGGACAGCATGGTCAAACGTCGAATAGCCAAGCCTCGCGCTAACTGATCCAGTGTGCTCTTCAGCAACGTCAACGGTGATTATTGCGCTGTTTGGTACGCTTCCGTTGGTAGCATCGATCCGCACGGTCTTAAAAAAGCCGGACTCTTTGATGCGGGATTCTGCTGGCTTCAGTTGTTTTTGGTCGAAGGCGTCCCCTTCGTTAAACCTGATATCCCTGCGGATGACCCTATCACGAGTATTTCTGTTGCCTTTTATATTGATCTTTTCCACGTATATTTTGGGACCGTCCTTTACTATGAACTTTACATCAACTGTTTTTGTTTTTTCGTTTTTTGTAAATACGGGTTCTACCACGGCGAAGTTATACCCACAAGACCGCGCTAAGCCTTTAAGTAAATCGGCACAAAACTCGACCATTTCTCCGTTAAAGACTTGGTCTTTTTTCGCCATAATTCCTGCGGCTAATACGTCATTTTTTAATTTTTCGATTTTTGAATCAACAGAGATATCACCAAACTTATACACATCCCCTTCTTTTAGGTAATACGTTATGAAGAAATCTTTTTTATCAGGACTTAACTCTGCTGTCGCGGATACAATCTCAAAATCCGCGTACCCTTGGCTTAAGTAATAGCGAACCAACATCTGTTGGTCTTCTACGAATTTTTCCGAGTCATAAACCTTATCTTTCGTGCCCCCAATAAAAGCTAGGTGATATATGCGCTTTTCTTTTATCGACAACATATCGCGCAACTCTTTAGACGACGCCATTTTGTTGCCTATAAACGCGACTTTCTTAACGTATGTAGAAGAGCCTTCGTATACTTCGAATACTACATTCACTCTGTTATTGGGAAGACGAATGATTTTGGGCGCAACTCTAGCACTCAAGTAACCTTGGTGACGGTACATTTCTAATATAATTTGCTGCGTCTCTTGGATCGCTGGCTTAAACAGTATTTGCCGAGGCTTTAGTTTGATAACATCTCGCAGTAAGTCCTTTATGCTGTGTTTCATTCCTTCATATGCGATTTTATTAATCATAGGATTTTCTACTACAGTTATGTTTACTACGTCGTTATTTATATCAACGATAATGTCGTCAAAGTACATAGTTTCGTGTAACCGCTTTAAGATTGAGTCAGCAGTATCGTTGTCATATTCACTTCCAATTTTAAACGGAATCTCATTTAAAATAGCGTCCGCAGAGATATTTTCATTTCCGGTTACAACTATTCCCTTTATAGACCCCGCGTGAGATGCCACAGATAAAAGGCTAAAACAAACACAATGGAAAAAAATTCGTCTCATCTAGTCTTACAGAAAACGTACCCCAACAAATGAGCAATAGCATCAATTGCGGTATCATTCAACGCTATTGTGTAATACCATAGCAATTTGTGATCCCACGAGGTGGGACATAGCAAGCCTGCATGGTTGATTTTTGGGGCACGCAAAAGTCAACCTCTAATATTAGTCATATTAACTAAAACTCTTACGCTTTCTCATCCTTTTTTAGAAATGCCGCAATAACTTTGTTTATAATCGATTCCAAGTTTAGTGGCGATTTCGCATAAATGAATGTTCCGCCGCTCTCAAGCAAGCTTTCGCTGACGCCGGGATTTATTGCAACAAACTTATCTCCCATCATTCCGGATGACGTAATTGCAACGGATGAATCATCGGGAATATTTATATTTTTCTTTACACGAAGCGTGACCACTACCCTATACGCCTCATCGAAATCAATGGATGACACAGCTCCGACGCAAACTCCGCCGATCTTGACTTCGCTGTTCAGAGAAATCCCGTCAACGGAATCGAACACTGCCTTATATGTAACGCCACTACTTCCATTTGGAACATTCGATGTGGACAAATAACCAAATGCAAGGAAAACAACTGCAACAAGAACTACTATACCACCGACAACGGTCTCAACCATGCTATTTTGCATTTTACGTCTACTTCTCTACGCTATACGACTGATTCTATTATATTTGTGCGAAAAAAAGAACGCATGGTTGCACTGTTGTTTGGGACAGTTCGTATCGAAAAAGAAAGGGAGGGACCCGGATAGATTAGGAATGTATGGAAGAATGGGAACCCGAACGAAGTATGGAAGGATGGGGAATACATGAAGGAAGGACGTCGCAAATACAGCACAATGAACTCCCAAATAGACGAAGGATGTCGCGTAGAAAGTAGCACATCCCCCCACTCCCCTTGAATCCTAACAGAAAAGTATTAAGGAATCGCTAATAGCAAATTTACCATTCTTTAGTACTAACGTTTCGTTAATCTCTTTGTGATAGGACAAGAGCGGTGGTTGGGGTGGAGCCTCTTTTTTTCGACTTATTCGCAATGTATTCCCTGCTGCCTCCCCTTTTCCTAGTTATTCGCAATGTATTCCCTTTTGCTTTTTTTTCAATTTTTAGACAACGTTGGGTCCCCGCTTCCTTCGCTGTAATATAAAAATTTACTCGGATTATTACTTTTATCGTAATTTTGTCATATTATTATGGCAGGTCCTCTTTATAAACAGGAATAAGTAGATAGTGAAAAACGCAAATACTAACGACAAACCTCTTGCAGAAACTCCTATCCCCGAAATTAACGAAGGAAGCTCGGAGCCTATCCCCGAAATTACTGAAGAAGGCTCAAAGCATTCCAAGCCAGACTTAGGAGGGGTATCGACAAGATCCAATGACGAACTTCCTTGCGGCGTAATTTCTCAGATTGTTGGCGCCGTAGTTGACGTCTATTTCAAAGGGGGCGAATTACCTGCCATATTTAATGCGCTTAGGGTTCAACGCAGCGACGGAGTACACTCACTTGGTGAACAAAGCAAGCTTCCTGCTGGTTCCTCCAGCAAGCATTCAGCCGACTATTCCGGCAATCCTCCTGTCGATGACGTAAACAAAGCTCGTGAAAACGGCGCAAACAAACCTCATTATGACGCAACTCAGCTTCACAACGACGTAATTCTCGAAGTCTCCCAACATATGGGCGAGAACACGGTGCGAACAATTGCTATGGACCAAACAGAGGGGCTCAAACGCGGAGATCTTGTGTTTGACACTGGAAAGCCTATCTCCGTTCCCGTTGGCCCTGGAACACTTGGCCGCATAATAAACGTCGTAGGAAAGCCAATTGACGGGCGCGGCGAAGTTGATGCAACCAGCTTTATGTCGATTCACCGGGATCCTCCTCCATTTACAGAACAATCGCCGTCAAATGAAATGTTAATGACTGGAATCAAGGTCATAGATTTGCTAACGCCATACCCACGTGGCGGAAAGATTGGGCTATTCGGGGGCGCTGGCGTTGGGAAAACCGTGCTCATGATGGAGTTAATTAATAACGTGGTCAGGAAGCACGGCGGTTATTCCGTATTTGCCGGAGTTGGCGAACGCACAAGAGAAGGGAACGACCTCTACAACGAGATGATTGCGTCTGGGGTTAACACAAAAAACGTTAAGGGCTCAAAGGCGGCACTTGTGTACGGGCAGATGAATGAGCCCCCTGGGGCGCGCGCGCGTGTTGCTTTGACGGGACTAACGTTGGCGGAATATTTTCGCGACGTAGAGCATCGGAACGTCCTGTTTTTTATTGACAATATATTTCGTTTCACGCAAGCCGGTGCGGAGGTGTCTGCGCTGCTTGGACGGACGCCATCCGCCGTTGGGTACCAGCCTACTCTTACGTACGAAATGGGCACGCTGCAGGAGCGCATCACGACCACATCGAAGGGATCCATTACCAGCATACAAGCTGTGTACGTCCCCGCAGATGACATTACTGACCCTGCAACTGCGGCATCATTCACGCACTTGGATGCAACCACCGTTTTGAATAGGCAAATCGCCGCACTTGGAATTTTTCCGTCTGTTGACCCGTTGAGTTCGAATTCGCGAATATTGGACCCACGTGTTGTTGGGGAAGAGCACTATAACGTGGCATGCGAGGTACAGCGCATTTTGCAAACATATAAGAATCTCCAGGATTTGATTGCGATTTTAGGAATGGATGAATTATCCGAGGAAGATAAGAAAGTTATTGCGCGTGCGCGGCGGATTCAACGCTTCCTATCGCAACCGTTTGAAACGGCCAAGACGTTTAGTGGAATCCCGGGAGAGTTTGTTGACCTAAAGGATACGATTGAGGGATTCCGGGAGATTTGCAAGGGAACGTTTGACCATATTCCTGAGCAAGCATTTTTCATGGCTGGAAATATAGAAAGCGTACTTGCGAAGGCGAATAAAAGCTGATCACACCGCGACTTACTCAAAGATTTCAGAATTTTTATTAGGTATACCCACTCCCCAAAAGATTACGGACTTTTGGGGGGGAATAAACGCTCACGATCCGTGAATTTCTTGTCAGAAATCTTTAGGGCCCCTGATATTGTATTCTCTCCCCCAAAAATCCGTAATCTTTTGTGGAGTAGTTATGATACGTGTATTGTCGTAAATAAATGGCTTCTACTGTTCTTTTTTTGGGGGGAGCAGTCTCAACATTCTTGGAATTGCTCACCCCCAAAGGTGCCTTGTGTTGTAGTAGCCGCAAGGGCACCTTGAATTTGGAACGTACGTCTAGTACTCCATTTCCATTGCCCTTCTTTTCGCTTCCCTAAACTCGGCGGCTCTTGCCTCCTGTCTTGCCCTTTGTTCAGCAGTGTCAGGCGCAATTTCTGGTTCAAATCTTGATGGTGCTAGAACTTTTGCTTCAAAACTTGATGGTGCTGGAGTAGGTATACCCGCTTCGGCTGCAACTGCATCCCGTCTTGCCTTTCGTTCAGCTTCAAAACGTGCTCGAACTGGGCTACCTGCTGGTGCTGGTGCTACTGCTGGTATTGCTACTGGAGCTGCTACTGGAGCTGCTGGAACAAAATCCGCTGCTGGAGGTATTACACCTGGAGACACTTTTGAACGTGCACTTATTGCCTGCAGTTTCTCCTTAAGCTCAGTCACTAGGTTGTTTACAAACAAAAATTTCGGATTTCCGTAAACACCAGATGTTGGATCTAGTTCTTTTTCGTAATTTAACAAAAATCTCGCATGCTTAATACATTCCACTGCGTGTTCTAGCCACTCGGAATCTGCGTTAATTGGTCCGCTGTTGATTATAGCACGAGCTTTTCTCGTCAAACCTTCGATTTTCGCGTCGAATTGAATATAATTTCGGTCATGACGGAGAACATCTCCCTTTTTTAAATTTACGCGTTTCTTTTTAATTTCTTCCAAAGTGTTATCATGCAAAGTCCTTCTGGCCTCTATCCTTCTGGCCTCGTCGCGTTGTTGTTTCACCTTCCACTCTGGTACGCTCGCATCAGTCGCGTTAATGCAAGTAATTCCTAATACACAAAAACTTCCAATTAGAATCTTTTTCAACATATCTTTCTCCTAAAAAAAACAGACAATTTCCTCTTTCAGTTATAACTATACAGAAAGATAGTAAACAGAAAGTTAATGCACCTATATTTTGACCTATGTATATTTTTTATAAAAGAAATATACCGAGTCCTCCAAAAGATTGCGGCCCAAAAACGAAAGGATTACAAGCGTTTATTCGCTCTGAGGATTCGTAATATTTTGGGGAGTGTGTATATAAGCTAATAAACAAAATGTTTGCTCTCGGATATCGAGAGCCTATATAGAAAGGTTAAAAAAAATCCAGCACAAAAACCGAAAGGGAATTTCCCATTGGTTGATGATGCTGGATTTCCCTAAAAAACTAACCGAGCTAATCTATTATCTTGTCGCGAGCTAACTCCATTAATTGTGCCCACTCAAGGTTTTCAGGATTTGCTTTTGCTGCATTATACAGTATTTGATCAAATGTATCTCGGTGAATCTTTCCACCATTTTTAAGTAACATCTCACAAGTCTCGTATTCAAAAAAAACGAGATGGTTGAATACCCAATCTGTTGGCGTATAGCCGCAATAAAGCCGGTTTATGTCAGCCTTGCTGTGTTTTAGTATCAAACCTACCTTTTTTGCACTGTCATACGAATCCACGGCCTGGTGTAAGGCTGGGTAACCACCGGGCTTCAAACGAGCGTTCATATCAAGTTTGAATTCTCCAAGTTCGTGTTCTTTCATAAGCCTTTCAACTTCCTCCGTATCAAAGCTGCGTATGGCATAATACAGGATCCATCCATTTCGGAAATGTTCGTCATCCTCCTGTCGCGTTAAGCCCCGTATTGGCAAACTAGCCTTTGCTGGCCCAAAATTCTGTGGAGGAACGAAAGAATCTTCAGCATCACTTATTAAGTCCGCTTCGTCGACCAAAAGTCTCAAATCTTCCGTAAAATGAAGTCCCCGTACAGACTCGTGAATCTTTCCACCATGTTCTTTTAATGCTTTGAACGTCTCAAGGTTCCAAGCTTTGGCGGCTTCATCTGCCGGAGTACAGTGACGATGAACCAAGTTCACGTTTACGTAACCCTTACAGTGTTCTAAAATCAACCTAACAATCTTGGCTCCATACGGTCGCGTCTCTGTTGCTGCCTCGTTTAAAGCTGGTCCTGCTCCTGAAGTTAAGGGGGCATTAATATCAAGTTTAATTTCTCCATTTTTATATTTTATTAAAAGCCTTTCAACGTCATCTACCCGGCCGTCAGCCATGGCATCCCCCAATATTTCTACATTTCGGAAATGTTCTATTTTTTCATCTACGAGGTCTTCATAATGTTCATCAGGAATTACTTCCGTTTGGTCGACTAAAACCTTTAATGGCGTATAAGCAAGATCATGATGTACATCTATCATTCTATTTACATGATCACGTGTCGATTCGTGAATTTTTCCTCCTCTTTTTCTTAATTCCTCGTAAACACCAATTCGATTAGAGAATGCTGCCCAGTCTGCTGGCGTGTAGCCGCGATAGACAAAGTTTACGTCAACCTTGCTGTTGTCCAGTATAAACGCCATTATATCTTTATTTTTGCATCTAAACGCAACTGGTAGGATCAGCCCGTTTGGCGAGGGACTATTAGCATTGGCGTTAAACCATTTACGAGTATCGGAAAAGGGATTAAACCGTTTACCGGATTCATAACCCAAAAGCCGTTTTATTGCGTCTAAGTCTGTAGACGTTATAGCGAGCTCTAATTGACGTTCATAAGTAAGTGAACTCTCCGTGAGCCAATCACGACTAGCGAATACGCTGGCACCTACAAAAATGCAAAAACTTCCTACAATAATCTTTCTAAACATCATATTTTCCTTATATAAAAGGTGTTATATCCTGCCTTAGATTATACCGAATAATATATAAATTTTCAGTTACTATCTGTCCTTTCTGCATTAGTTCAGCATGTTTTTTTATCATTATCCTTTCCTGGTCAGCATTTGTTCAGTTATCCAGCTAATAAGCGTTTGTTGGGATAATAAATTCGTAATTTTATGAAGAGTAAGTAACGTATAAGGAACAGGTAGAATAGTCGTACGATCCAATAAGCAAACGAAGGAGCATGCAGCATGCTCCAAGTCGTTCAACTTTCCAAATATTCTATGTTGGGGAATGTTTTCTCTTTCTCGTATTCCCGCTAGGACTGCTTCCCTTTGCGTTGGCGCTTGTGCTCCTTGCACTTGCCTTCGTTTTTTTGGCTGCTCCTGCACTTGCCTTTGTCTTCCTGCCTGTACCTGCCCTCGTCTTCTTGCCTGCAATAACCGTCGCGTTTTCGCCCATCTCAGCCGTCACATCTTCGCCCGCAATAGGACTTACCTTCATCGCAGCGTTCCCCCTCCTCGGCGCGGCCCTCCTTGGTGCTGCTCTCTTTCCGCCCTTAGCCTGTTTCTCTGACTTTGCTTTAATCAATGTAATCGCATCTGCCTCTGATATATTCATGAAATCCAAAGACTTCGGGATGGACGCAACAACGGCCCCACACTTCACATATGGTCCAAACCGTCCTGTGTTCACGGAAATCGTATTGTCCTCGTACGTCCCTATCGTCTTTGGCAATTCCTTCAGAAGCAGTGCCATATCAAACGTAACACTCCTCGGATCCATCCCAGCAGGAAGCCCGACTCGTTTTGGCTTTGGCACCTTCTTCTTTCCTTCATTAGCGGCTTGTTCAGAAGGGTCGACCTGAATATAGAACCCATAAGGTCCATTCCTCAACGTTATGCGAGACTTATCTACTGGGTCCGTCCCAAGCTCAACCGTTTCAAATACATTTTGTGGAACGCCCTCCTGGCTCCCCAGGATGGGGATGCGGTTTTGACACTCAGGATAATTGCTACACCCAAGAAACGCCCCAAACTTGCTTAACCTTAGTCCTAAACGCCCGTTGCATTTCTTACACTGTCTTTCAGTATCATCCTTAAAAAGATACGCTTCCAGGTTCTCTTCTAGTCGGTCAATCACTTCTGTAATGCGAATCTCCTTCATTTGGGTAACTGCCTCTGAGAAGTTCGCCCAAAAATCGCGCATGACGTTTTTCCAGTTCAACAGCCCGTTTGCAATGTCATCCAGCTCGTCTTCCAGGTTCGCAGTAAAGTCGTACTCCACATACTTCAAACAAAAATTCGTCAAAAATGCCGTGACAATACGCCCGCGACTTGACGGAATAAATTGGCGCTTTTCCAAAGTAACGTACTCTCGATCCTGTAATACCTGAATTAATGGAGCGTACGTTGACGGCCGCCCAATCCCCAGT
>JAISRQ010000085.1 GCA_031273545.1 Holosporales bacterium | reverse complement strand
GTGGTGCATAATTTTTGAGCAGCGTCATTTACTACTAATGAAATCTTCTTTTCGACGACAAACAGGCCATCAAATAAACGTAGACGGTCACGAAGGTCTTGGTTGGGATGGCTATTTTTAATGAGGTGGCCCTGGACAGGCAGGCAAGAAGTGTTGCAAAAATTAGTGAACGGAAACACAAATTCGAGTATAGAATGCACAGGACTGTTACGCCCACTATATTTTTGTCCATATTATGATTACAATGGTGTGAACGTTGTATAAGAGAGCTCCTTATTAATGGACGCCAAACAGTCAGATTTAAGTTGTTCAATATCCAACCTAATGGCAATGTCCTTGCCTGTGATTATATCTGTGCTGTCTGGAACGCTTATGTACACAATGGACAGGGTACTTTTGGCGCACTATTCTCTTGAAGCGATGAACGGAGCGGGGTTTGCGCACCAAGTGGTCGATATCTTTGTTTTGCCATTTCTTTCTTTTGCTGCGATATCTGAGGCTTTTGTAGGGCAGTTCAATGGGGCGCGTCAATTCAAAAAAGCGTCCGACCCAATCATGCAAATCGCCATATCCCTAATTTGCGGATGGGTAGTTGTATTCCCATTTGCCATATGTTCGCGCAGTTTTTTTATCCCTGCTAGCGTATATTCTGAAGGAAACCCGTATTTTTGCATAGGGATGATTATGATCCCTTTTCAAATAATAAACTCGTCTATATCTGCATTTTTCGTTGGAACAAGGCGCCCTAAAGTTATTTTAACAGCAGTACTTACCGCCAATATTTTAAATCTTGTGCTTGACTGGGCGTTCATCTTTGGCGTTGGCCCGATCCCCCCTATGGGCGCAAAAGGCGCGGCAATCGCATCCTTAATAGCCACAATTACTTCGGCAATTATCCTTGGGGCGTTGTTTTTTAACCATTACAATGCACAAAATTACGATACGCGCCACATGAATTTTGACTGGGTTATCCTTAAGCGCAATTTGTATATCGGCGCCCCCTACGCCTTAAGCGAATTTATTGAAATGTCAATATGGGTAACAGTATTGCTGTTGCTTGAGCATATATCTATGGATGCTGTAACTCTTCAAAATGTTGGAGTTACCATATGGGTATTCCTGGCATTTATCTCTGAGGGACTCCAAAAAGGGGTCATGAGCCTAGCGTCAAACTGCATAGGGGCAGGAAAGGATATTTTGATACGCAGGCTGGTGCGCTCTATGATGTGGATCACGTGTATTTGGGCGGTGGTATCGGCGGTTCCGCTCCTCTTGTACCCGGACCCACTTCTTGGGTTTGCCTTTAATATCACGGAAGCAACACTGCTGAAAGATTACCGGGTGTTACTGTTTCTTTTGTGGTTGTCATACATATTTTTACTGTTGTCGTTTAGTTGCTTAGGGGGGATCCTTAGCTCAGGCGGAGACACTAAATTTGTGACATGTGTGAAGATTTCGTCAATATTTTCGTGCGTAGTTATCCCTGTGGGGGCTTTTGTATATTTTGGGGAATTGACGGCATTAACAAGCTGGTGGCTTTGCGTATTTCAACAAATATTTAACGGGATCTTCTTTTATAAGAGATTCAAGAAAGGGACATGGAAGCATAATATGGTGAACTAAATCAGTACAATTACTGAACAGACTTAGGCGCTAATTCACAATCATGCTTCAGCCGCTAATCATAACGCTTGTATAGGCTAGCACAACTACTTGCAAAACGCTCCATATAGTGACACGCAATAGGCCCCACTATAGAGGCAACTCCCGAAAATACTGCGGACCAATGATCAGACTAAATACTTACCTGTCAGATATCTGGTCCACATCCTTTGGGGCTCCCGATGGTACAGATTCATCTCCCTAATTTTTCGATTACCCTAACTATTATTGTATTGCGCTACCCATTGCTCTCTGTCGCATCCCTTTCGATCGCATATGCCCTCTCTGCCGCTGCTATTTCGGATGGATGCTCTGCCACGTAGCGCTCCAATGAAGCCACTGCTTTTTCAAACAAGCCAGTCTCCCCCTCGGCTAAAGGCACACGATTCAGTATCTCACTGGCTTTTGTAGGCCCTACTTTTTCTTTCAGTTCCTTGTATGATTTACAAAAAACATCAAACCTACGAAGGTAATCTTTTGCCTCTTTTATTCCTGAACTTGCTGCGTCTTGTAAAGGAAGTATTCCTGTCAAATTAGACTCTCCGCCAGAAGGAAAACCTCCGCTAAGGAAGTACTTTCCTAGATTGTAATCGGCCAGACTATAACCTTGTGCGCGTGATTTAAAAAGCAACTCTCTGGCTTTGGCCTTATCGCGAAAATTCGCATGACCACTTTCCATAAGTAAAACAGCCAAGCTGTTTTGTGCTCTTGGATCACCTAAATTCGCTGCTTTTTCATAATATTTCATAGCAGCTCCCATATCCTGACGACAGTCGAATCCTTTTCTGAGACGGTTTGCATAGCGAAAACACGCATCTGGGTCTCCTGCATCTGCTTTTTGCCGACACTGTTCTGTTAGTTCTGGAGTTTGGGCTTGCTGAGGTACAATGGCCCCGCCCCCTACCTGTTGTTGTGAGCAGTACGCATCACTCCCGCATCCCGATAAAAAACAAGATATTACTAGATAGAATAGACCACCATTAATGCTGCTGTTTGATTTTCTGTTCATTTGCGCCTCCTGTATAAACATTATTTTTTGACTTTGATCATCGTGCCCTATTTAGTTATATCGAATACGTAACCCCTTTAAACAGGAATCTCCCTTAGATACGACAAGGACACAAATACTACACCCTATAAATATTATGTTAGACCAAAAGCGCAATACTTGTCAATAGACAATATTTTTATCATATCGTGTGTTGCAATCTACTCGCTAATCATAACGAAACGTTTTACACAAACCGGTACGGTTTTCTACTGAAAAATGTTCAAAATGTTCAACGTCATGACACGCGAGTGGCTCTGCTTATTGTTGAACTAACACAGAACAATTTGTAACTGAAAAAACACTAGGTAAAGTTCTAAACTTGCCGTCACTCTCTAGTTTTTTATTTGAACAATACGGAAAAACTGCGAACCAGGAAGAGAATAATCCGAAACGTTTGTTTACTAAAAGTCAGTAATCCTTTGTGAAGTAGGTACGCCTTACAAAAAACGCAGCTGCAACCTACCATAATAAAAACAAAGGAAAGAAATCGGCTGCAGCCTGCCTTGCAAGGTAACACACCAATAGAAGGGTGAATAAGCTAATAACAACAAAAATAAATAAACAAAAAAAAAGGCTCAGAAGATTTGGCAGCGACCTACTCTCCCGTGTCTTAAGACAGAGTACCATCGGCGCAGAACCGTTTCACGTTCGAGTTCGGAATGGGTTCGTGTGTTTCAAGTTCGCTATAACCACCAAATCATCTGAGCCTTCCTAAAGTTCCACTACCTGAACCCGCAAAGGACCCAGGATCTTGAACTGATCTTGAAAGTGAGTACTGAAAAAGAATCAAGCCAATTGAGCTATTAGTATGGATTAGCTGAACACATTACTGTGCTTACACACTCCACCTATCAACGTGGTCGTCTTCCACGGCTCTATAGGGAATACTTGTTTTGAGGAGAGTTTCCCGCTTAGATGCTTTCAGCGGTTA
>JAISRQ010000050.1 GCA_031273545.1 Holosporales bacterium | reverse complement strand
CTTTCGATTGCAGACATAGCCGTAGCGGCTCATATTTCCGTGCTTGATTACCTGGGAGGCGTTTCTTGGAGTCACTTTCCCGTAGTAAAGGAGTGGTACATGCGAATAAAATCTAGGCCAAGTTTTAAACGCATCCTTTCGGATCGCGTGCCAAGTATTCAGCCCGCGTCATATTACGCAAATTTGGATTTTTAGTTATGTTGACTCAAACTACAGATAAATCAGCAGAACTTTTTTCTCTATACATGGACGGACGATTGGCTCAAGTCTACCTGTTTTACGGAGAGTACAAAAACACCGCCCAAGACTTAGCTGTCAAAATTTTATCTCACAGCTCTGGGTTTAATGAACAAACAGTTCAAAAACATGTTGAAAACAGGACGTTTCCTAATTATTTCTTTGTATCAGATGATAAGGAAATTACCGTTGAAAAGGTGCGCGAGTTGTCCGTCTTCTTGCAAGATACGCCCGTTCTCCCCGGTTGGAGGGTCGTCGTGATAAAGCCTGCGGACGCCTTAAATATTTCAGCAAGTAATGCATTACTTAAAAATATGGAAGAATTACCAGTAAAAACAACGATGATTTTATTGGTTAATAGTCTGTATAACATAAAGCAAACAGTGCTATCCAGAGCTCAAAAGATATTTTTTCCATCTCAAGAATGCGCAGTCGAAACGTACATCTCCAAAAATGCGTGGGCAAGGGACGCGATTGACGTACTAGAGAAAACGTGGAAAACGAAAGAAATGCCAGACAAAACCGCTATGGACAAACTAGCCGAGAACGCGCAAATGTTCCCCGAAGTAGCGAAGTACTTTGTGTGGACTCGAGCGACGCGGGCACCTCACGACCCACGCTTGGTGGAAAAATATGACCGACTCAGCGAATTTATTTATAACGCGGCGGACAAGTCCCTGGCTCCAGCGCACTTCATTTCTGCTTTGTTTGTCCTGCTGAAGGCTTAGAACTTGTTCCATCGTTATTGAACACTACCGCCGGGTATACAGGGGAAAAGCCCAAGGCCCGTGAGCATTTAAAAGTTCGCAACCCATTTAGACGTGGGTACCTCCTCAAACTGTGCGCAGCTACGACCACACCCACTCTACAAATGATCGCGAATTTTCGGACATCGTTCCTGAGTCTGGCTCATCAGGCACAGCTTCTGAATCCAGCTCATCTGGCAAGATAACTACTGGTCGCTGCACATGGTGTTTTTTCAACGAAACCGTTTTAGGTTCCCTACTATCCTTAGTCCCCCTTCTAGGCAGTTTTATAGAAGTTACCGACATGTTTGGAATCGTAATGGCCGTTTCTTCTTCTAGTCGTCTCTGTTTTTTCACAATTGGCTTCGCTCTTAAGGCGAGCTCATCGGCGGCTGCTTCAATGCCAGGTGATAGCGAGTGCTGTCCGTATCTGATATTCCTGGCGTCAGGATTGCAACTCAAAGTCTGTGAGGCAAGCGAAATGAGGGGAATGCTCAAGCACACTTCCCCCAATACAACTAAATTCCCACGAAAAGATGTCATATTTAATCTCCATGATCCGACAATACAGGTCATGTGTAACACCAAATTTTAACTTTGTATACATTTACATTGTTTTGTAAGGATTTTGTTAGAGGAACATTCTGACATGCGCGTTTGTCCTCACCTTCCAAAAAATTGCGAACGTTCGAATCAGGCGAACGCTTATGGTTATTCAACTATTGATCAGCATTCAGGAGGCTCCTGGTACCCCGAGCTGTTAGACAGCAAACGCTTACGATTCTTCTTTTTCTGGCCCGCAATCTCTGTAACTTCGATATAATCCTCGCAAGAGTTTTTATAATCAGCAGACCAGAACTCATTTGCTGGAACGTGAGGACATTGTTCGTGAGAGGAAAAAATTTGACTACGCCAGCAACTTGTGCGACACTTCTCTCATATTGAATCTTAAAAATATTAGACTGAGTATGATGATCCATAATTTTTTTACAGCGTTGACCTTTTCCGTGATTGGAATGCAAACTTGTTTGGCTTCCAATCAACGCGGCAACACAGAACGGCCTTCGGTTTTACTGACCATTCCTATGCAACATTTTTTAGGTTCTGGAGGAAGCTCTGCCCATGAAGAGCAAGAAATGCAAGATCGGAATGTAGTACAAATACGAATTTTTCGACCTTTACAAGTTAATACGACTGAGATGCAAGGCGAGCTCGATGACACGCTGCTAGCTTCTATTGGTGCCATGTTGCGTCTCGTCCTACCTCACTCTGAAATAATCGTGCACAATAGAATGCATCGCCTTGGTTCTCTGGCCAGAGAAACAAACGTTTTAAATATGTCCAGACGTTTACAACGTGAACGAAATAGAAAGGACTTTATGAAGATGCTTAACGTACTGTTGTGCCATCCCCCTGTAAGAAGCTGGATTAGCTGATCGTAGGTTCACTTCCAATAGTTCTTAATCTTTTTGGGAGTGAATATATACCGGAGCCCCCAAATATTGCGGGACAGAAAATGAAAAATCGTAAGCGTTTGACTGGGATATAAACCAACAATCATTTGGGGAGTGAGTATAATTATGGTAAGATTCGACGTACTGTTGGGATTTACTTATTCTTTTAGTGCTACAAGTATTATTCTTCCAATACCATCAAATATTGGATTTGAATATTTGTATTTTATAAAATAACAAATGGCTGCAAATGTTTCGCTATAAAATTACAGTAGAGTACGATGGTGCGTTTTTTTGTGGATGGCAGAGACAGCGTTCAGACAGCTTGGTAAATACCGAAACAGAATCATGCCTCCACAGCGTCCAAGGAACAATAGAGCACGCCCTCCTAAAACTCACGGGAACACACGTCCTTGTGGAAGGGGCAGGGCGCACAGACGCTGGGGTTCACGCACTTGGGCAAGTCGCCCACTTCGACCTTCCTTCTTATATCGAGCCCCATCGATTACTTGGAGGGCTAAATTTTTACACTCGAAACCATGGCTGTGTCGTGTTGGATGCGGAGCCGGTTGCGTTAGACTTTCATGCGCGCTTTTCTGCTACATCAAGGGAGTATATTTATAAAATTATAAATAGACGGTCCCCATTAGCGCTAGACAAGGCACGTGCCTGGCACATATCAAGATGCGTTGATGTCGAGGCAATGAGGTCTTCCGCGCAAGATTTTATTGGAACACATAACTTTAATGCGTTTCGTTCATCAGCATGCCAGGGCAAAAATCCCGTAAAAACGCTTGATTCATTTGAAATAACTGAAGAACAAGATACAATTACATGTCACGTAAAAGCGCGCTCATTTTTACATAATCAAGTGCGAATTATGGTTGGAACGCTCGTCTGGGTCGGAATAGGAAAATATCCACAACACGTTGTTGACGAGTTACTTAAGTGCGGCAACCGAGTCAAGTCCGGCCCAACAGCGCCTCCGCATGGGTTATACTTGGCTGCAGTGGGCTATGCAAATTATCCTTAGGTAACGCCGTTTCCTTACTGATCCAAGACGCTTTATCACATAAACATGATAAAAAGCTTGTTCCCCTACCACATATATATTATATATATAATATAGATATGTTTACTTCTGCAATCTCATGAGACCAAATACATTGGCTATCATTCAGTTGGACAAACAGCTAAACACTGTAAAAGGCGCGGCAAACCTTACTCGCCCAATATATGGCTGGATCAAAACCATAAGAAGCGCCCTTGGAATGACATCTCAGCAGTTCGCGAAAAGGCTTGGAATCACGCAGTCGCGTGCATCTGCAATTGAGCGCAGTGAAATAGAAGATTCGTTGACAATAAAAACGTTGAGAGAGTCTGCCGAAGCTTTAAATTGTAAGCTCGTATACTTTCTCATCCCAGAAAAAACCCTAGAAGAAATAGTGCAGGAGCAAGCTATTAAGTTCATAAAAAGCGAGTCGAAATCCGTTGTTCATTCCATGGGGTTGGAAAATCAAAATGTGCAAAGTGATGATTGTGATGTGTTCATAAAAACTCGAGTAGGAGATGTTTTAGCGAAGGCGGTCAACAAAATTTGGGATGTTGAGTAGATGTTATTTTATTGTGATGAGAATGCTACG
>JAISRQ010000145.1 GCA_031273545.1 Holosporales bacterium | reverse complement strand
GCAACGTAGTAATAGCGCCTATAAGTGCTGAAAAATTAGAATACTGACTCCCATGTATGCTCTTTTCTTGAAGTGCTTCATTGCTAAGTTTAGACTCTTGGTCAAGATCTTCTGCTAGCACATCACGAACCCGATCACAAAAGCTTTTCATCTCGGAATTATTTAAGCCACTAAAGACATCATCGTACTTATCGTCTTGGAATGCCGCTCTGACAAGTGATCCTGCTACCCCTATGCTAAGCAATCGCGTAGATTTATCAACCTGGATGATTGTCCCTTCGTTATACAAGTCAGTTGAGAACTTAAGCAGGTGGTGCAGAGTATCAGTTTTTCCTCTGTACGTGTTCAAATATTGAACAAAATACTGAGTAGCCACAAGTGCTCCAAACAGTGAACCGCACGTAGCAACTGCGTTATGTACACTGCTCAGGTTAAGCCCGGCGTGGTTCCCATTCACTATTTCATCAATGGAATCTGCTGTAATCTCCATTGCATCAATTTTCGCTCTTTGCAGCAAATATGTTTCGAAAAAATATTTCGAATAAACATCTGCGTTAGTATCCCTAACAGGACGACTACCATCTTTTATTAGAGGATGTGAATCCTTTTGAAGTACGTCAAAGTACTCAGGAGCTCGAGTTCTTTTGTCCACAATTTCTGAAGGGAAACCACTCTCTGTAGCTTCGATGTGAGACAAATAAGTCCCGTAAAAACATGCGCAACTCAGTGCGGCCAATACTCTATTAAATAACTTCACAAAACCTTCCATTGTTAACATTAATTCCTGTATAATACTTAACATAAAGCAAGATTCGTTGCAATTTGAGGAAGAGAGCTTTTTTAGCGAGGGAAAGCCGTTGTGGGTAGCAATAGAGCCGAATTGCGTAGATAACAACCTGCAAAGTTGGCTCTCCTGCTGCGAGGAAAGTCTCAGTATCCTCACACATTCTACAATCTACCTAATTTTTAATGGAATGTCGTCTCTTTTGTTCCAGTTTTTCCACCATAAATGGGACAATATTTATAGGATGTTCGTTACCCTTACTAGCAAGACCTAGAGTATTTGTGGTAATGAATGCGTCTACTTGATTTATTATAGGCGAAATGTCCTCTAGTATTTTATGAGTTATTACTAAGATTATACGTTGTATGCCCGCGCCTTTTATTGTACCTATCGCTGCGTTTATTGTATTGCCTGAAGAAATAATATCATCCACGATTATGCACGTTTTATGCACGTCCCTCGAAAGAACGAAAGAAGCCAAAGATGTAGGCGGATCAGGATAGGTAGGCTGGAAAAAAAAAGTAGGCGATGTAGAAGATATAGGCGGATTGGGATAGACAGGCGAGACAGAGTGGGTAGGCAAGCTAGGATAGGCGAATTGATCCTCAGCAATGATGACAGAGCACGAATCATCGGCGTATCGTTGTTTCCGCGCCGTTAACAAAGGGGCACCAAGAGCTTCTGCTATTTGTCGTGCGCGCCACAGGGCTCCGTTATCCGGCGCAAACACGAAGCAGTCTCTTACGTCTTCGCCTACACTACCCCTAACACAAATCTCCCTTACCTTGTCAGCAAACAACTGTGCAGGGTAAAGGTTGTGTATGCGCGTGTCATGCGAGTTGTGCGCATCTATAGTGGCAAGTTCAACCCCAGACATTAGTGCGTCCAATAAATAGGAATTCTGAGCATAAGGAAGATATGGGCAGCACACTATTAGCGGGCTTGCCGGGGAGGCCGTCCTTTTGCAATCTTTTTTTTTGTGTTCGAGAATTTCACGTGAAAGGCTCAGCGCACTGATGTACATCTCGCTGGCGCGTGTTTGGTGGCATGCGCGTTGATGTCTGCTGGTATCACGTACTTTTCCCCGGTGGTCACCCCAGTCGGTTTCGTCATGCTGACCCCAGCCGGTTTCTTCACGTTGGTCCCAGTCGGTTGGGTTATGTTCGCAATTCGCTTTTGCTTCGCCCCCAACAGGAAGTTGAACTAATACAGTTGCGTGAGCGAATATTGAGAGTTTAGGCCAATAAAATTTCAACTCGCCGTCAGGATGATGTCCTACGCGGATGTGTGCAAAATTTATGCCCCTTTCAGTAAGATACGACGCCAACGACCAATACAAATCCGACTCTTCTCCTGCGATCAGCCACATATACTTACTCCCCCAAATGAATACAGTCTTTTTGCCCCGATAAACGCGTATTATACTCCAATTTCTAGTTCGCATTCATTGGGGTCTTACTTCTTCTCCAAATAGAATAAAGCTTTTTTAAATCGACAAATGCTTATAATCCGCATTCATTTGGCTCTCAAGTATACCGACTCCGCTTTGTTAAAGACGATAATAAATGCCGCATCCGAACTTCCACCGCCTGCTAGAGTACAGCAACTCTGCTAATTTATTAGAAGAAGAAATCCGCATATCCGCACAATACGTATACGTAATATCCGCGCGTAGAGAGACTTTTCTCGTGACGAAGAATTCCATTCCTCCGCCGCCAACTATTCCACATATAAGTTTATTTTTGTCAAAGTAAATGCTGTGGGTCTCCGTTGTATGGGGGTCAATCTTATATACGTAAAATTTCATAGATGAGGCGCTTACGTACGTGGGCAAGCAAGTATAGAGCGAGAACTGGGGGAACTCTTTGTCTTGATGTGAAGTTTTTATCGATATATTGTTAAGCTCAGCCCCTAGTATCGCAAATGCATAAAAACGATCTTTGATTATGCTGCCTATCCTGAAAATTATCCCGGTTGAAAAGCCATGGGTTATATTGACCGTATTATCTACTTCAATTTTGCCATCAAGGTACGAATACGGAACCAAGCTATTTCCTTGTGGATTCAGTACGCCAAGCGCTTCTTTGTCTTCGGCAATACTGGAACTCAACGAAATCACATAGTGATCGTCTGTTTCACGTTCTTTGGTTTGTTTCTTTTGTTTCAATATACTTGGCACATGGGACGAGACTACGGTCGTTTTAGAGGGCAGCGTTTCCTTAAACAATGTGCGTCCTGCGTATATTTCAAGCGCTAAAAGAACAAGCTCGTGTCTGTAAACGAAGAGGCCAACTGTTCCAGAAAAAGATGGGGATGAGGTGCTATTTTTGTAAAATTCGGCCGAATTGTCGTTTAGCAACAAAAGGAACAATTCATATGGCGTGCCAACGAGAGCCGTGGTTAATTTTTCCTGTTTTCCTGCTTCTATCATGCCCTTACATACATTTTCGAAAGATTGACTATATTCGCGCAAAGCTGTTTTATTCCAATAATCAGATTCAAATATTAGGCTATGGGTTAGATTATTTTTAAAAGTATTAACACCTATGTAGAATTGGACTCTTGCACTTGCACAAACCGGAGCTATTAGGGCGGTCACGTATGCAATGTGACGTCTGTATTTTATGTTTTTCACAAATACACTCCTAATCCAAATGACACACAATGTTCTTTATCTTGATAACGTAAGCCAAATGCTTTGTAGATGTCCTCTTCTGGGTTGGCGTCCGAAAGCGAGTTTGACTTAGAAGAAATTGAAATTTTGTATTCGTATTCTAATCGTGCAAATAATTTTCTTGTTAAGAAAAAGTCTACTCCTGTTCCTAAATTTATTGCCATGTAATGTTGTGTATATTTGGGAGTAGAATATTGTGTCGGAGTTATGGTTTTTATAAAAGTCTTATTCCAATACTCATTTACCGTATCATCATCAAATCGTTGATACGTAAGATTATGTGCAGTATTTATACGCAGTTCATCGTAAGTATTTCTGTGGACAGACGTTCCTAACCTCACGTAACCCAACAGCCGGTTAGTTGCAAAATATCCGAGCCTGAAACTAAAAGACGTTTCGAATTTCTTGTGATACGCGAGGTTCATCGAATACGTAACCTTACCGGATATTTTATGTGCGAGGTATACGATAAATTCATCATCTGCATTTAGCAGTTCATTACCCGTTTCTTCGCGTTTTTCTGTAATGTTTTTCAGAATAACTTTGCATTCGCCACCATAATAAAATCGGTTGGATGTGACTTTCCCGCCACCAAAGTAAAGAGATCCAGCTATTCCGTACTTGGTTAATTGCTTTAACAGCAACACCTCTGGAGCCATAGATTCAATTCGCTGTTGTACTGGGGGTAACTCAGGAGGAGACGCCATTCCGCTTGCGTACCAGCCTTCTGCTCCGACCATTCGGGCTTTGTTGTTCTCCATCCAGTGCTGGCGAACAATGTTTGTCCAGTATAAGGACGGCATAACAAAGCAGCAAGAGACTGAGCCACCAACATAAAAGCCCATCACATTACTAGCAAAAGTTAACGAAATTGCCGCGAGCCTGAGTATCCTGTATAAATTCAATGTGTCTGTTCAAATTTTGTTTACCTCACGTAAAAATGTTCCGACATTTTGGAAAGAAATAAAAGAGTGTTTATTAAAAAAAATAGAATTTATACCGGGGCCCAAAAAGATTGGGGCAAAGAGGACGAAAAATAATAAGTGTTTTACGGACCCGAAAGCCCGTAATTATCTGGGGATTTGGTATATACCCAATTCACAAAAAGATTACAGATTTTTTTTAGGACATGTAGTGTTTTCCTGTTTAGGGGGCCCTATTTGTAAATACCAATCGTTTTCAGTCCCGTTCAATTCATAATCTTTATCAATAAAATCTTTAGTTCCATATTGATTTACTAATATAAGACTTCTACCCTTGAGTTTTACTGCTGTTTTGGTTGAAAGCCCTCCGTACCCTGCTCCTTTTGTGTATAAAGAAAATATTTTTGTTTTTTCGTTAAACGACAGTAATCCAGCAACACTAGACCTCATTTCTACCATTTTTGTATCGACGTCGTACTGTGGAAATTTCAGAAGAGTAGTCTCTATCGTATCGCTTTTGTACGTTACTAAAATGAAAGAATAGGAAAATTGATAGGCGTGAAAGAATCCGCGTGTTAGAATATAGT
The DNA here is from genome assembly GCA_031273545.1 of Holosporales bacterium. GTDB lineage: Bacteria > Pseudomonadota > Alphaproteobacteria > BNTO01 > BNTO01 > JAIRNK01. The sequence continues at coordinate 539 of JAISRQ010000145.1, read as the reverse complement.
TATCGTTGTCAATCTTGTATACTTCTCCGATAATTGTGAGTGCATCGTCGTATCCCACTAGTTCGCCATCATAATCCATGGGCCCCAATGAATGCGGACCAAAACTAGGAGAAACACAAGCGTTTGCGGGACTAACAAGTTCGGAATCACCTGGGAGATCGGAGCAATCCTGTTCGTCGACTTGTACAAGATGGTATTCAGTTTCCGAGGAATCACTGACATTTTGGGCGGACAAACGCTTACTATCTTCCAGTTCCTTCTCTGCGCTCCTTGGGGACTCCGTATCTCCAGTTTTGTCCTCGTCCTTCTTTTCAGCGTTTGAGTCACAACCTAACAAAGAAAAGAGCAGCATACCGGGTAATACGTACTTGAACGTGGAACTAATCATCTTTTATTTCTCCATTAGGCGATATATACCGGGGCCCCCTAAAGATTGCGAACAAAAAACTGAAGAATCGCAAGCGTTGACTGACCCAAAAAACCGAAATTTTAGAATGGGTATACTCGAGAGCGGTTAAATACTAGATCTTTAAGAATAA